>DATMOZ010000202.1:0-2286 GCA_035567995.1 Acidobacteriaceae bacterium | reverse complement strand
TTCAGGCTGGAGCGGAAGTGCCGGTAGGTCGGACTATCGCCTGGATCGTGCGTCCCGGAGAAATTCCTCCGGCGGATGACGTCGCTGCCGAATCGGGAAGAAAGACCAACGCCGTTCCCGCGGCCTCTGCGATCTCAACGGCGGCGTCGGCAAATCCATCGGCGACTTCAGCGCCGTCCGCAGGCCGCCCCGCCAAGATTTCGCCCAAAGCGCGACGTCTCGCCAGCGAACGCGGCGTTAATCTCTCCGATGTCCGCGGCTCGGGCGCCGGCGGAGAAATCCTCGCTTCCGACGTTGTTGCCGCCGCGGAATCCAAAGCCCGACCGTCACCCGCCGCAGGTGACAGTGGCAGCCCCATCTCCAGGTTGATGGCGGAGCGCACCACCGCGAGCTGGACGACCGTCCCCCATTTCTTTGTTACCCGGGACGTGGATGCAGGCGCTCTGAACGAGGCGCGGCAGAGGCTTGGGCCAGATATTGAAAAAGCGCGCGGACTGAAACTCACGCACACCGATCTACTGGTAGCGCTGGCTGCTCGGGTTCTGCAGAAGCACTCGCGAGTGAACGCAAGCTGGGCCCGCGAAGGCGTTCGCACAAATCCCGAGATCAATATCGGAATCGCGATGGCAGTGGACGACGGAGTCGTAGCGCCCGTCATTCATAATGCCGCGAACTCCACGCTGACCGAGATCGCGTTGCAGCGACGCGATCTCACGGAACGGGCGCGCGGCGGCAAGTTGCGTCCGGGCGACATCGCAGGCGGCACCTTCACAATCAGCAATCTTGGGATGTTCGGGGTGGACGCATTCACGGCGATCATCATTCCGCCCCAGGCCGCGATACTTGCCGTCGGACGTATCGCGGACCGAGTCGTCCCGGTCGGCGCCGGCTCTGAGGCTTATCCCGGCGTCCGGCCCATGATGACCTTGACGCTTTCAAGCGATCATCGCGTCGTGGATGGCGCGCGGGCGGCGAAGTTTCTCCGCGACCTGGTCGATGCTATCCTCAATCCGCACCGATCGCTAAGCTGACCGCTGCTCCTGATCTGAGTTAAAATCACCCGCTGGCATTCCTGCTTGGGGGTCTCAAATGTTTACGGCACGAACGTTCACAACACCATTTCAAAGCCTCGTGGGTCGAACGACAATTGTCTTGCTGGAGATCTTGCTTGCTGTGTCTGCGTTCGCCCAGGATTCCCCCAAAGTCAGCGGACAAGTCGTAACGCCTGCCGCCACTTCCGAAACTGATTCCACGCGAGCGCTGCTGGTCCTAACCCTGCAGGATGCCCTCGCCCGCGCCAAAGCGAACGACCCGCAGTTTCGCGCCGCTCTCACCGACTTGGGTGTCGCTCATCAGGACACCGTGCAAAGCCGCGCGCAATTGCTGCCCAACGTCAACTACAACATGCAGTACATCTACACCCAGGGCAACGGCACTGCCACCGGGCGCTTCCTCGCCAACAACGGCGTCCATGAGTACATCGCGCAGGGCAATGTTCATCAGGCGCTTTCACCGGGAATGTTCGCGGAATATCGAAAGACTGCAGCGGCCGAGGCGCTGGCGCGGGCCAAATCGGAGGTTGCGACACGCGGTCTGGTCGTCACCGTCGTGCAGGCTTATTACGGATACGTCGTGGCGCAGCGCAAGTATGCAACCGCACAGAAGGCGGCTGCGGAAGCGGAACACTTTTTCGGCATCAGCCAAAAGCTGCAGAACGGCGGCGAGGTCGCGCGTTCCGACGTGATCAAAGCCCAAATTCAGAATAATCAGACACAGCGCGACTTACAGGATGCGCTTCTGGCGATGAACAAGACCCACCTTGATCTTGCCGTGCTGCTCTTTCCAAATTTCGACGAAAATTTCTCAGTGGTGGATGACTTGCGTCTGCCCGATCCGTTGCCCAGTTTTGTCGAAGTGCAGGCCTCCGCAACCAAGAACAACCCGGCAATTCGCGTCGCGCTGGCCACCTTGCGGCAGACCAACCAGGAAGTGAGCGTCGCATGGACAGCCATGCTTCCCTCCATAACCCTCGATTATTTTTATGGTATTGACGCCAATCAGTTCGCGGTTCGCGATCAAAATGGATTCCGCAACCTTGGATACGGGGCGACTGCCACCCTGCAACTACCTATATGGAGCTGGGGGGCTGGTGCCAGCAAGATAAAACAGGCGGATTTAAAGCGGCAGCAGGCTAATGTCGAATTGAGCTTCGCACAGCGTCGGCTGCTGGCCGATCTGCGGTCGTTCTATGAGGAAACCGGGACGTTGCGCGCGCAGCTCGAATTG
>DATMOZ010000201.1:0-5071 GCA_035567995.1 Acidobacteriaceae bacterium | reverse complement strand
TTTCACCCAGGAGGGGGAGGGGTACTTAACTGCCCTGCAGCAGGATCGCCGACGTCGGCGCGCTCGAGCCGCCCTCAGGCTCAACCGTCACCCCGAACGCCTTCGCCTCAACGCCCGCCGGAATCTCAGGAAACACCACCGCCGCGGAACCCTGCGCGTCTGGAGCAAACGTGCCCGCAGGAATCGGGTTGCCCTTCACAGGAATCAGCCACAACTCGTAGATCTTTCCCGGAGGCAAAGCCGCAAGATTGTTGGCGGTGAAGACGAGTTGCCCGCGAGCGCGCACGTAGCTGGCGCGGCCCGTCGGCTGCGGCGGACTCGCGCCCGCAGTCAACGTCACATGCTGCGCGCTCGGAGTAGTAAGCACAGTCAGCACATCGTTCGCGCGATGCGCCTCTGCCGCGAGCCGTTGCGACGCGCGCGCCTGATAGTTCAGGCGGTCACGCAGCAGGAAGTTGTCGATTCCCGCGTAGATGGCGATCACGGCGCACACGAGAGCGACAGCCCAGGGCATTCCCCAGCCTCCGCGCCGCGGTTGTCCGGCTGGTTCGCCCTTCGCTGGCGTTTCCGCGCCGGTCACGCGCGGTCTACTTGACTGCATGGCGATCAGCTTGCGCCCAGCCGCAGCGGCCCCCTGACGAAAGCCCGGCATCGACGCTTCATTCTCAACACGTGCCATGAAGCGCTGGCGTGCGCCTTCTGACGGCGAGGCCGCAGGCACGTCGAGCGCAAGGTATGCCAGATCAAGGTTCAGCCGACTCAACTCGCCGCGGCACTCTTCGCACTGTGCCGCGTGCGCGCGGATAACGCGCGCTTCCTCGGGCGCAAGCGAGCCGAGAGCGTAGAGCGTCAGATCTTCCGGCGAGGGATGTTGAGAGGTGCTCACGATTGCAGTGCCTTTCTCAACGACAACAATGCGCTGCGGATCCGCGTCTTGACAGTGCCAAGAGGATCGCCCGTTGCCTGCGCGATTTCTGTGTGCGTCTGGCCCTCAAAAAATGCGAGCTCGACCGTATGCCGCTGCTCAGCGGACAACGCCAGCATCGCCTCGCGTACCTTTTCCATCATGCATTCGCGTTCTGCCACGTCGGCGTAATCGATACCGCTCGCGAGAACGATGTCTTCAGCGCTGTCTTCGGGACGACGACGGCGCAGCGCGTCGATAGAGCGGTTGCGCGCGACCACCGCCAGCCATGCGCCGAGCGAGCCACGCTGCGCGACGTAGGAATCGGGATTGCGCCACAGCTGAATGAAGACATCCTGTAAGACGTCTTCGGCCGCAGAAGGTTCGCGCAAAATCCGCAATGCTACTGAGTAAACAATCGAAGAGAAGCGGTCGTAGATCGCGGCCATAGCCTCAGGCTTGGCCGAGCGGATGCTGCCCAGCAGCGATTCTTCATCGGCACGGGAGATGCTGTGTGGATCTGCGGATTCTGGCACGCGCGCCTCAAGCAATGACGAAGTCCCTCTTGGCCGCGACCTCGGATGCAAATGTCCAAGCGCGATATGTTCCCCACTGAGATGCGAAAACGCCGGGGTGAGCACATCTGAGGTCATGCCAAGTGTACGCAGAGTAAAGGCCGGCGGATGCAGTGCGCGCTGGAATTTTAGTCACACATGCTTTTTGTTTGCACAGTGCATAGTTTTGTTCAGCGCACCGCTATCATGCGGATGCGCGGTCAATCAAAATGAGAAGTCTTTCATCCTCGCACAAGCGAGTGTCGCTTATGCAACGCCACGAAGTGCGCTCGGAATCAGGCGAAGATGATGTCTCGCAAAGTTTTTCTAATTCCATCGCAGCCGTGAGTTTCGCGAGACAAAATCCTGCTGCTATACTCGACAGTTCCAGTGATGCAATGGGGTTGCAGCAAGAACATTGCATCGCACCGCCTTTACTTCAGTAGCGACAGCCACGCAACACGAACGCTTCAGGAAGCCCGAACGCAATGGCGCAGATTTTCGACCGCAGTTCCAACGCTCTGGCCCGCATGAGCCTGGTCCTGACGGGGGTGTTGGTAATAGCCCTCGGCGTGACTCTTGATCAATTGCAGCGGTCGCCGTGGGTAACCAGGCAAGGCCAGCGTGCCGACCAGCCGGTTCCGTTCAGCCACAAACATCATGTGCAAGGTCTCGGCCTTCAGTGCCAGTACTGTCACACGTCGGTGGAGAAATCGAGCTACGCCGGCATCCCTCCGACGAAGACCTGCATGAACTGCCACTCGCAAATCTGGACGAACGCGAACCTGCTGGAACCCGTGCGGCAAAGCTGGGCAAACGGGTCGTCCATCACGTGGACCAGGGTGCACGATCTGCCCGACTACGCTTACTTCAATCACGAGATCCATGTGAACAAGGGGCTGGGCTGCTCCAGTTGTCACGGCCGCGTCGACCAGATGCCGCTGATGTACGCGCAAAACACGTTGCAGATGGAATGGTGCCTCAACTGCCATCGCAATCCCGCGAAAAACCTGCGCCCAACCAGCGAGATTTACAACATGGCGTGGGAAGGCCCCACCAGTGACACGCCGGTGTGGTGCGGGGTGAGCGGAGCGAAAGAAGGCATGCCGACCGCGCAGGCAGTCAGCTGCACGCAGACTGATCCGGCGAAGGGCAATCCTCAGGTTGCTTCTCTCGGCCCTGCCGGTGGACAGCTCATGAATGCAGCACTCTTGCTGGGGCAAACAAGCCCTGGCCCGCAGACCGGCGATAGTTCGCAGTCACCGAACAGCGGCGGCGTCACCAGCGGAGCCACTCCGCAGGTTGGCGTGACGATGCCGTTGAACTACACGAAGTTCACAGATCAGATGGCCCTCGGCCACTTCCTCGAGAAGCAGTACCACATTCGCAATCCGTATGAACTCTCGAGCTGCGAGGTGTGCCACCGATGAGCGACCTCCAGCAGGCGACAGGAACGATGCAAGAAGAAACCAGGCATGAGTTGAGTCTCGACACGGCGCGTGAAGTACTCGCCGGCAAGACAGGAAAGCGGTATTGGCGGTCGCTGGAAGAGCTGGCGGAAAAGCCGGGCTTCCACGAGATGCTGGCACGGGAATTTCCGCGGCAGGCCAGTGAGTGGGTTGATTCCGTTTCTCGGCGCGGATTCTTAAAGCTTGCCGGGGCCTCGCTTGCAATGGCCGGTCTGGCCGGCTGCACCAAGCAGCCCGACGAGCCGATTTACCCGTATGTCAAGCAGCCGGAAGACCTTGTTCTCGGCAAGCCGATGTACTTCGCGACCGCGTATCCGTTTCCGTCCGGCGCGATCCCGCTACTGGTGAAGTCGGATGCGTTCCGGCCCATCAAGATCGACGGCAACCCCGAGCACCCTCTGTATAAGGATGGTGTCAATCCGTGGGGGCCCTCCGACGCCTTTGCGCAAGCGACGCTGCTGGACCTGTACGACCCCGATCGCGCGCAGCATGTGACCTATCGCGGCGAAGTGCGCCAATGGGGCGACTTCCAGATAGCGTTGCAGAAGGCGCTCGCTGCAAAGGGCGGCGATGGAGTCGCGGTGTTGACCGCCACAGTCACGTCGCCGACGCTAGCAGCACAGATTAAGCAGGCGCAGCAGAAGCATCCTGGAATCCGGTTTGTGCAGTACGAGCCGGTAAATCAGGATTCCTCGCGCGCGGCATCGAAGGCGGCGTTCGGCCAGTACACAGACGCGCAGTACAAACTCGATGCGGCGGACGTGATTCTTTCGCTCGATGCGGATTTCCTCTCCGGTGCGCAGTTCCCCGGCTTCCTGAAGCTGGCGAGCGACTACGCGAAACGCCGCAAGCGTCCGGACGAAGACTTGAGCCGTCTGTATGTCGTCGAAAGCATGCCGACGACCACGGGCTTCAAGGCAGAGCACCGGCTTGCTTTGCGCGCGAGCGAGATCGAAGCATTTGCAAATGGACTGAACGATCACGACAGCGGCTACCCGTGGACGCCGGAGCAGCGCAAATTCGCCGAAGCTCTCTATAAAGATCTCCATGGTCATGCAGGCAAGTGCGTGGTGATTCCGGGCGAACATGCTTCGGTGGGCACGCACCTCGCCGCCTATGCACTGAACCAGCAGCTTGGCAATGTCGGCAAGACCGTCGTTTACACCGAGACTGTCAATCCCATGCCCAGCGAGCAGACGGATGATTTGAAACAGCTGGTCGCGGACATGAACGCCGGCAAGATCGAGTTCCTGGTCATGCTGGGCGTGAATCCGGTCTACAGCACCCCCGGCGATTTGAAGTTTGAAGAAGCGGCGAAGAACGTCAAAGTGCTGGCGCAGCTTTCCCAGCATGTCGATGAGACGGGCCAGATCTCGCACTGGACGATCAACCAGGCCCATTACCTCGAGCACTGGTCTGACGCCCGCGCCTATGACGGAACGCTCTCGATCATCCAGCCGATGATCGACCCGCTCTACGCCGGCGTGAGCGCGCACGACGTCGTGCAGACGATGCTCGACGATCCAGCGCTTTCTGCCTATGACGCAGTGCGGGCCAACTGGAAGATGAGCGATGCGGCATGGCGCAAGGCGCTGCATGCCGGCTTCGTTGAGAACACCGCATTCACCCCGAAAGGTGGAGGCGCAGGCGGCGCGAAAGCTGCTCCTGCTGCGAACCCGGATCCGAACGCGATCGAAATCATCTTCCGTCCTGATCCGACGCTTTATGACGGACGCTTCGCAAATGTCGGCTGGTTGCAGGAACTGCCCAAGCCGGTCACGAACCTTTCGTGGGACAACGCGGCATTGATGAGTTCGAGGCTCGCCGAGAAGCTTGGCGTCGCGGAAAACGACCTGATCGAAATTACGCTCGATGGCCGCAAGGCGGCGGCGCCCGTGCTGCGCGTACCCGGACACCCGCTAAACTCGATCACTCTGCATCTCGGCTCAGGTCGTGCATTCGCCGGACGCGTCGGCTCCGGTCAGGGCCACGATGCTTACCCGCTGCGCGGATCGGATGCACCGCTGTTCGCGACCGGCGCAACGGTAAAGAAGACCGGCGAGGTATACGAAGTCGCCGTGACAAAGAGCCACTATACCGACCGTCGGGGCACCTGGGCTTTCAATTATGGCGAACCGGACGCG
>DATMOZ010000200.1:0-3118 GCA_035567995.1 Acidobacteriaceae bacterium | reverse complement strand
TGCAGCGTGAACGTCTGGGCTTGTGACTCGAAGCCGGAGGCCTTGACCTCAGCCTTGTAGTTGCCGCGAGGTAAAGCATTCAAGGAAAAATTGCCATGGTCATCAGAGATGGCAGTGACGATCGTGTTTGTGTCGGTGTTTGTGACCGTTGTCTGAGCGCCAGAAATAACGGCGCCCGTCGCGTCGCTTACCGTGCCCTGAATACGGGCCGTATCAGTCTGTGCGCGCATAGGCAGCGCGCATAGGCAGAGAAGGAGCGCGGTCAGCGAATAAAGTCGCTGGAGCACACCTCTGCCATTGGTGTTTTTGGTTTGCATCTTTGGTCTCCGTAGGGGATTTCAGTGTGTTGAAGATTTGAGCGTTTGGGGTTATTTCGCGATTGGACTGCAGCATGCGAGTCCGCTCAGATCTTCCGGCTTTTTTTGCTCTAAACAACGTTTGCATCCTGTAGAAAACAATAGCCTTCTCTGCGAGAAACGAACGTGTCGAACGGTCAGAGATTACAGTAATTTTCATTCAATTGTCAACAGAGTTCGACGTCTGCAGACCTCTCGGTTTCGCCGGAAAAAACATGAGCGAGAATGTCGATTAGATTACGTGCGGGCGCTCCGGTTACAGTCCTGTTGAACCAGGTGCAAGACTCGACAACAGGACCAGGCCGAACTGCAGGGTAGAACTACAAAGGCGAACTATGGCAGAAGATTTCGGCGTCGGCGTCGTTGGGTTCGGATTAGCGGGCCGCGTATTTCACGCTCCGCTAGTGAACGCTGTCGAAGGGCTTTGCGTCGCCGGCATTGTGGCCCGCACCAATGCGGCCGATGCGCGGGCACTTTATCCCAACGCTCGCGTTGTTTCCAGTTTGGGGGAACTGCTCGAGGACAAAAGCATTCGCGTTATCGTGGTCGCTTCACCGAATGCGACGCACGCGAAATTTGCGACTGAGGCGCTCAAAGCAGACCGCGATGTGGTGATCGACAAGCCGTTTGCGACCAGTTCTGTCGAAGCCGAGAAGCTGATCGCGCTGGCGGAGGAGCGAAAGCGCGTACTGACCGTTTTTCACAATCGTCGATGGGATGGAGACTTTCTCACTGTGCGATCGCTGATCGAGGGCGGAACGCTCGGCCGCATCGTTCTCTTCGAGTCTCATTTCGATCGCTATGCACCGAAGTTGAACCGCGCGAAGCCGTGGAAGGAGGCGGCGGATTCCAGCGGTGGCTTGCTTTGGGATCTCGGCCCGCATCTTGTCGATCAGGCTCTGCAATTGTTTGGCATTCCGCAGCGAATCTACGCGGACGTGAGGAGCGAACGGACGGGGTCTGTCACGGACGATGCGTTCGACACTCTGTTCCAGTACCACGGCGGGGAAGGTGGAGTGCGCGTGCTGTTGCGCTCGAGCATGCTTGCGGCTGAGCCGGGGCCGCGGTTCGTGGTGCGCGGGGAAGCGGGCACCTTCACCAAATTTGGCCTCGACCCGCAGGAGGCTGCGTTGCGTGGCGGTGCGTCGCCGGTTGGTGACGATTGGGGCCGCGAGCAGGACGAACATTGGGGCACTCTTACGCAAGTCTCTGAGAGCGGGAAAATAATGCGGAAGGTTCCGACTCTGCCTGGTGATTATCGCGAGTTCTATCGGAACCTGCGCGAGGTGTTGCTGGGCAGGGAACAGCTTGCAGTGACTCCGCAGCAGGCGCTGACGGTCATGCGAGTGTTGGAACTCGCGCGAGAGAGTAGTGCAAAGGGCGAGTCAGTTGGTCCGGCTGCTGAGTGGACTGCCTAGGAACATGCGCGACCTTTTTTGATTTGTTATCGGGTTGCCTGCATTGCGGCAAATATATTTCCAACAGTGCCCACATCGGCAGGAGCGAGATGGCTCGAACGGTCATCTTACTTATCATGCCGGTGGTCCACGGCAGGCTTTCAGAGATTCGCAGGAGGAATGATTTGATGATGATGCTTTGGAAACATGGATCAATCGCGAGTGTGATCGCATGCGGGCTTTTGTTAAGTTCGGTCCCCGCCCTGGGACAAAATTGCAGCCGTGAGAATCCGTGCCCTGATAGCAATCACCACACTACAGCGAAAATCGTCGGCGGCAGCGCTGTCGGCGGAGCGTTGATCGGCGGACTTGCAGGCGGCGGGAAGGGCGCGCTGATTGGCGGCGCTGTTGGCGCCGGTGGCGGTCTTGCAGCCGATCAAATTCGGAAGCACAAAAATCGCAATAAGTACGGAACTGCGAATCCAAACAAGGCGGCGTATCACCGTCGGCATTATCACCACCGCACGTATAGTCAGCAGTAAGTCAGTTTTCTTCATCCAGAAGTGCAGCAGGCCCGCCGGATTCCGGCGGGCCTTTTTACAGATCAGATCGTGGCGGAATTACTGTGCCGACGGAGCGGTCTTTTGCTCTACCTTCGCGGCGGTGTGATGCACGCCGCTCTTCGTTTTGTGGTACGCCTTTTTGGTGCCCTTTTTCACGGCATGCCCAGTGTGCTTCGCGGCCATTTTGGTGTCATGACCTGCATCCTTCATATCCTGCTTGGCGGTCTCCTGCGCGACGACTGTGCCGCACATGCCAACCGCGACAGCGCCAGCCAAAAGAGCCCGCCTCATCCACTTACTCTGCATTGATGTCCTCCCGCGCTTCTGCGCTTGTGAAAAAACTTCTGCAAGACAAGCCATGGTTGTCATACGGAGAGGTTAGATGCGCCCTTGACGCTTCTGGGCGACGACCAGTCCGCGCGGCGTCGAGACGAGAACGACGGATAGCAAACCTTCTGCTCCAATCGAAGCGCACCGTGACGCGCAACTTGAAAGTTAGAGCCGGCATCGTGCATCAGGATGAGCCCAAACGGGCTCACGCGATCCAAGAAGCGGCGCACCTCTTCTTCGCGAACATTGACATTGTTGGGTGAGAATCAGAACGGCGATCAGCAAACCAGACGCCAGCGAAGGAACCAGGTGCATTCTTTAAAGACGAATTTGAGGGCCACATGGACACGTTGTCCCTTTTTCCGGGCGGCGTCAGACGTGTCGCCGTGATGACAAATGGGTTGCAAACGGAGCCACGAGAGGCGAAAAGCCAGTGGCAAGAAAATAAATAAGGTGGCGAATTCGACAACAA
>DATMOZ010000199.1:0-14223 GCA_035567995.1 Acidobacteriaceae bacterium | reverse complement strand
ACGAACCCGGAAAAAAGCAGTCCGCCGAACGCAGCTTCTTGCAGAGTCACCGCGATCTCTATCTGTCGCACTTGCAAGACTTTCCACGCGAGCCCACGCAAAGGCTCGATATGGTGAATCACAGAAAGCGCCATCACAAACGCGCAGATCGAAACCGAACTCAACGCAATCAATGCCACGTCGACAGTTCTATGAAACCGCAACCGCGAGCGGCATTGCGAGCACTCCACAAAATGCTGCTCATAATCCGTGCGCATCTCAGGGCTTATGCCCGAAATGTCGTACCGCCAGCCAGCAAGTATGTCGCCGATGACAGGATCCGTGCACCGCTTAGGTTTCATATAGGTATTGATGCTATTGTAACGTCCCCGAGGCTTAGTTTCGACACCATTCCACCATGCTTTACGGCCCTGTCGTAACCCCTGCAGTTATACGTAGATAGCTTCAGTCGGTGCGTCCTGACCAGCTAAAACAAGACGGTTCGCCAATAAGCTCATCCGCGTTCCGAGCGCCCGCTCTGCACTTAAACGCGCCAATTCAGGCAGGTTGTTTTGCGCCGACAGATGCGCCAGAACAACGTAAGCCGCACCGCCGTCATATTCCTTGGTCAGGAATTGCGCGACGGAATCATTCGACAAGTGTCCGACCCGCGAAAGAACGCGCTGTTTGACCGACCAGGGATAAGGCCCGTCCCGCAACATCTCAAGATCGTGATTCGACTCAAGCATCAGGACGTCAGCATTGCGCAACGCCAGCCGCACATTCGGAGGCATATAGCCAAGATCGGTCGCAATGCCAATCCGCACGCCCTCTGCCCGAAAGACGAAGCCAGTCGGATCTGCTGCATCATGCGGAATCGTAAAAGGAAAGATCTCAATATCGCCGATAGAAAAATCACACCCGGCACGGAAATACTCGACGGCCGGCAGACTCGTGTAATCCTTCTCCTGCTCCGGCTCGCAGTCAGGCTCAGACTCGCTGGGTTGTCGCCCTTCTGATTCCAGCGCGCGCGCTTTCTCTGCCGCTTGCATTTCGAGCCATTGCGCGTAAGTGATCTTCTTCGACGGAGTGATCCAGCGAACCCACGCGCGATGCGTGGCTTCGGTGAAATACACGGGGATGTTCAACTTGCGAGCCAGAACCGAGAGACCCTGCACATGGTCCTGATGCTCATGCGTAATCAGAATCGCATCCAGCGTCGCTGGATCCTCATTCGCCGCGCGCATGCGCTTCATCAGCTCGCGGCATGAAAGGCCAGCGTCGAGCAGAATGCGTGTCTTTGAGGAGGAGACTATGGTGCTGTTGCCGCGGGAACCACTCGCCAGCACTGTCATCCGCACCATAACCGCGAGGATAACGCGTTTCCCTGTTGATTACGCCGAAGAATCGCCGTTCCGGAGTATCTACGCGGGTAACGTGCTTAGCCCTTATCGTAGATATAAAAGCCCCGACCGCTCTTGCGCCCGAGCCAGCCAGCATCCACCATCCGGATCAGCAAGGGACAAGGCCGGTACTTTGGATCGCCCAACCCGTCCAGCAGCACACGCATAATATCGAGGCAAACGTCGAGTCCGATGAAATCGGCCAGCGTCAGCGGCCCCATGGGGTGCGCCATGCCGAGTTTGAAAACCTCATCCACTGCTTCAGGAGTCGCAACCCCTTCCATCACGGCATACATCGCCTCGTTAAGCAGTGGCATCAGCACGCGATTCGAAACGAATCCCGGCGCATCGTTCACTTCGACTGGCGTCTTATCAAGCTTGAGAGAGAGATCGCGCACCGCTTCAAACGTCTCCTGCGATGTCTGCAGGCCTCGAATGACTTCCACTAGCTTCATCACAGGAACCGGGTTGAAAAAATGCATACCGATCACCTGCGCCTGTCGCTGCGTCTGCGCGGCAAGCTTTGTAATCGATATTGAAGAAGTATTCGTCGCGAGAATGACGTCTTTGTCGAGCGTCGCATCGAGTTCGCGGAACAGCGCCGATTTAATTTCAAACCGCTCAGTCGCTGCCTCTATCACCAGATCGCACTCGCGTAGAGCACCGCGGTCTATCGACGTTTTGATCCGCGAAAACGTAGCGCTGGAATCCTCCGCCGACAACTTGCCCTTCGCAACTTCTCGTTCGAGATTTTTCTGTATGGTCGCGAGTCCGCGATCGACGAAGCGCTGCTCTACGTCGATCAAGGTCACAGGTAAACCCGAGCGTGCGAAAACATGCGCAATGCCGTTGCCCATGGTTCCCGCACCAATCACACCGATCTTCTTTAACTGACGCATCGTTCGTTCAGCTTTCATGTTGGGATTTTGCTTTGAGGCCACTGTGGAATGTATCAAATCGAATCGCCGCTGGCGATGCGCACAACCACGCAAGTAACGTTGTCACGGCCGCCAGCACGATTGGCTGCTGCAACCAGGACATCACATGCGGCTTCCGGCTCTTGGATGTCTCTTAAGACTTCCGCAATCGCGTGATCAGTCAGTTCACGCGTCAGCCCATCGGTTGCGAGCAAATAGATGTCACTGTCTTCGATCTGCCAACGAACGGTGTCGACATCCACGCTTTCGCACGTGCCGACAGCTCTCGTGATCACACTCTTCATGGGAGACGTCGCAGCCTCCTGCTCAGTCATCAAGCCACGCCGCATTTGCTCAGCCACAAACGAGTGGTCCTCCGTCATCTGCTCGAGAACTCCTTCCCGCAAGCGGTAACAACGGCTGTCTCCAACATTCGCTAGTTCTGCCACATCGCCGTTCAATTTGAGCGCAACGATAGTTGTTCCCATTCCGCGCAGATAGTTTGCACCAC
This sequence comes from Acidobacteriaceae bacterium, assembly GCA_035567995.1. Classification (GTDB taxonomy): domain Bacteria; phylum Acidobacteriota; class Terriglobia; order Terriglobales; family Acidobacteriaceae; genus JBBPYY01. Next base: position 11,413 of record DATMOZ010000199.1, on the reverse strand, counting down.
CGGCCACGAGAAACAGGCTCTCATTCGCTTCAGCGATCGCGGCCGCCAACGAAGTCCCAGGGTTCCTCTTCACGACGTCGAACACGCCGTCGGCGGTCTTGCGGCTTGCAATCTCCCCTGCAGCGGCGCCCCCCATCCCATCGCAGACAATGAAGATTCCAGCCTGCACATCCACCGCAACGGCATCTTCATTGTTGCTGCGCACGTGACCGCGATCGCTGCGGTAAGCCGCCGTAACATTCCACTCTGTCATCGCTCATTCACAATAACGCGAAAGCAGAAACACAGTAAAAGTAGCTGCGGAATCCCGCATATTCTGATACACAATATCGCGTGCCTCTTCTCACTCGTTGCTTTCTTTTGCCCTGCCTTGCACTGCCTTTTTTAACAGCCACTGCACTTGCTGTCCCTTGCCCAGTGGACACACCGCGGCCAGCCACACCGGCCGACGTCGCGAGAATGGCCTACCGCTTCGCTGAAGCGGAGCAACTTTATGCGACTGAACTGAAGACGAGCCCCGACTCGCAGCCGGCGTTGGCCGGATATACGCTGAGTCTGCTGCATCAGGACAAAGTATCGGAAGCGTTCGCGGCAGCGCAAAAGGCAATCCAGCAGCGGCCAAAGGACGCAACCCTTACCGCGGTACTCGGCGAGGTCGAATTCCGTCGCGCGAATCTGAAGGAAGCAAGTGAGGCTTTCCAGAGCGCGCTGGCGCTGAACCCCTGCGCGGCCCGCGCCCATTTTGCGATCGTGCGTTTTCTCAAAGCAAACTCGATGTACGCCTCAGCTCAAACACAGCTCGAAGTTGCGCACATGCTCGCGCCTGAAGACTCCGAGATCACTGAGATGTGGCGAGAAACTCGCCCAATCTCAGAGCAAGCCGCATACGTCAAAGAAAGACTGAACAGCGTGGATTTGTCTGAAGAACGCCGCTCGCGCCTGTCGGCTTACGTCGCTCTGCTTGAAAAACGGGCGGAAATAGAGAGAAACGGCGGATGTCATGTCGTCTCACCCGTCAAAGATGTGACACAGTCCATGGTCGCGCTAATGAGCGAGAACCTCGAAGTGCACCCGTTGGGCCTGGACGTTCGTTTGAACGACAAGGCTACGGCGCGACTACTGCTCGACACCGGCGCGTCGGGCATATACGTCTCTCATGCGATAGCCGAGCGCGCAGGGCTGAAAGCATTCCGGAGCAACAGAACCTCAGGCATCGGTGACCAAGGGGATCCTACCGGCTATCTGGCCCTCGCTGACGACGTCCGCGTTGGTCAAATAGAACTGAAGAACTGCGTCGTCGAGGTGACCGACAAGAAGAGTGTGGTCGATCACGAGGGATTAATCGGTGGCGACGTGTTTGAGGGGTTTCTGGTCACGCTTGATTACCCGAGGAAGAACATCAGGTTCTCGCAGCTACCGCCTCGTCCCGGAGAAGCCGCGAGCACTTCGGCGCCACTCGAGACACAAGCTGATGCGATCCAACCGCTGCATGACCGCTACATCTCACCGGAGATGAAAGACTGGGTTCGTGTACTACGCTTCGATCACAATCTTGTCGTACCGACCGCGGTCAGCGGCAAAGAGACCCACATGTTCATTCTGGATACGGGAGCGTTCGCGAATATCGTCGATACAAACGTAGCAAGTGGAGTGACAAAGGTCTCAAAGACAGATGGGATTGTTGAGGGCATCAGCGGCCGGGTCAAGGAGGTCCGCCGTGGAAACACCGTCGTCGTCCAGTTCGGCAACCTGAAGGCTCGGCTCGATGACGTTACACTTCTCGATACGTCCCGGTTCAGCCGATCAATGAACTTTGAGATAGGTGGCTTCGTGGGCTTTGGGGCCCTGCGTTTTGTGACCATGCAGATTGATTATCGAGACGGTCTCGTGCATTTTGCCTATGACCGTCAGCAAGGCTTCGATCACTGATGGACGTCATTGCGCGCGAAACACCGAGCGCGCTACTTCCCGTCCTTCGCGGCTGCAAGTCGCGCTTCTGCTTCGTGAATCACTTCGTTCGCAGCCTCGTAACGCCATACGGCTTCGCCAGCTTCGTGCCACATCTTTTCGCCACGCTCTAACGATTCTTTTGCGGCAGACGTGTCGATCTCATTTGGCGGTATCGCGGACTCGGCCAGAACGGTTACGCGATCTGGCAGCACCTCAACGAAACCCCATGCAACATAGAAATGCTGTGCATCTGAGCCTTGAGCGTTGTGGATGACGAGTTCGCCCGCCCCAAGTTCTGAGAGCAGTGGCGCATGCCCGTAAAGCACCTCGATCATTCCGTTTTTAGCAGGCAGGTCAACCGCATCGGCCGTTGTGTCGAGCAGGAGACGGTCCGGCGTTACCAGCCGGACCCGCAATTGATTTGAAGTTGCTTCTGCCATATTCGTCAGGCCGCCTGGAGCTTCTTCGCTGCTTCGACGACGTCTTCGATACTACCTTTCAGGTAAAACGCCTGTTCGGGCAGATCATCATGTTTGCCTTCGATGATCTCTTTGAAGCTGCGCACCGTGTCTGCGATTTTCACATACGCGCCGGGAATGCCGGTGAACTGTTCTGCGACGTGGAACGGCTGCGAAAGGAACTTTTGCACCTTGCGCGCCCGCGATACTGTCAGCTTGTCTTCTTCTGACAATTCGTCGATGCCAAGAATCGCGATGATGTCCTGCAGATCTTTATACCGCTGCAAGATGCGCTTCACACCTTGCGCGACGTCGTAGTGCTCCTGACCGACGACCCTTGGAGTCAGAATGCGCGAAGTCGAGGCCAACGGGTCGACGGCGGGATAGATGCCGAGTTCGGAAAGTGGACGAGAGAGCACAGTTGTCGCATCGAGGTGAGCGAAGGTCGTTGCCGGAGCTGGATCGGTCAAATCGTCAGCCGGCACGTAAACTGCCTGGACCGACGTTACGGAGCCGTGCTTTGTCGAGGTGATGCGTTCCTGCAACTCACCCATCTCGGTCGCGAGGTTCGGCTGATAACCAACGGCCGAAGGCATCCGGCCCAGTAACGTCGAAACTTCAGAACCAGCTTGGGTGAAGCGGAAGATATTGTCGATGAATAGAAGTGTGTCCGCGCCTTCTTCATCACGGAAGTATTCCGCGACAGTGAGAGCAGTTAGAGCAACGCGGAGGCGGGCACCGGGTGGCTCGGTCATCTGACCGTAGATCAAAGCGGCCTTGGACTTCGAGAAATCAGTCAGATCGATGACGCCCGACTCCTGAAACTCAAGCCAGAGATCGTTGCCCTCACGGGTGCGTTCGCCGACACCCGCAAACACTGAGAACCCGCCGTGCTTCGAAGCAACGTTATTTATGAGTTCCTGAATGATGACCGTCTTGCCGACTCCGGCACCACCGAAGAGACCTATCTTTCCGCCCTTCAAAAATGGCTGGATCAGATCGATGACCTTCACGCCGGTCTCAAACATCTCTTCAGATGTTGACTGCTCATCGAATGCCGGAGCCTGACGGTGGATTGGGCGTTTCTCTTTCGCGTTTATCGGGCCCAGCTGATCGACCGGTTCACCGATCACATTGAGCACACGGCCAAGTGTCTCGCGACCTACGGGAACGGTAATGGGACCGCCAGTATCGATCGCCTTCATGCCGCGAACCATGCCTTCGGTGGCTTCCATTGCGACGCACCGAACACGGCCTTCGCCAATGTGCTGCTGAACCTCGACAATGACGCTGACCGGCGTCGGCACGTCAAAACCGTCGCTGACGATGCGCAATGCCTGGTAGATCGCCGGCATATTTTTTTCTTCAAACTGGATGTCGACTGCGGGGCCCGCAATCTGGATCACCTTACCTATGTTTTCTGCCATGTAGTCTTCTCGTCCCCGAATGTGTAACTGCGGCGTTTATAGAGCAGCGGCGCCGCTCACAATTTCAATAATCTCGCGCGTAATCGCCGCCTGGCGCACGCGGTTCATTTGCAACGTGTAGCTGTCGATCATCTCAGCCGCATTGTTCGTTGCCGAATCCATTGCCGTCATGCGCGCGGCGTGTTCTGAAGCTACCGACTCCAGCAGCGCATGGTAAAGGTGGGTCGCAACGTAACGCGGCATCAGGCTGTTCAAGAGCTCGCGCGGCGACTGCTCGTAGATATAGTCGACTTCCGCAGTACCAAATTTTTCCGCCTCTTCTTCTGCTTCACGAACGTCTGGTTCCTGCAAACTTACGCCCGCAGTCGCGGCCGCTTTTCCGGCGCGCGCACGCTCTTCCGGCGTCGGTACTTCTTCGCCAGTAACGTCTCGCTCGCCTATCTCAGTGATCGGCAGAATGCGCTCAATGACCACGCGTTGTGCGATGACAGAGGCAAACTCGTTATAGACGATGTAGGCTGCGTCAATTTCTTCGTGCGCGTAGCGCTCGCAGATCTCGCGAGTTAACTCGTTCACTTTCTCGAACGAGAGATTGTCGAAGATGCCAGGATGATCGCCGGTAACCTCGATCCTGGCGATTCGCTCGCGCTGCTGCCTCGGTTCACCTTGATCGTCGCCGTGCTGCATCCACTCGATGATGTTTTCGCCATCGGCTGTGCCAGGTGGTTCTATCTCGACGATGGGATGACGTTTACGAAGAAGGTCGCGTCCTTTTCGCCCGATGGGCTCCAGGTCGATCTGGGCGTCTTTTTTTTCGTCCAAAAATCGCTGCGCCGATTTCATAATGTTTGCGTTGAAAGCTCCGGCAAATCCCTTCTCGCCTGAAACCACGACAAACAAAATATGCTTTTCTTCACGCGCAACCAGCAACGGATGGCGAATATCTCCCGATTCAGGATCGACGAGTTCGATGCGCCGCATCAGCGATTTCAAAACGCTCGTCAGCATCTGCGCATAAGGACGCGCTGACATCGCGCGGTCTTGCGCACGGCGCAGGCGCGCGGCGGAAACCATCTTCATTGCCTTCGTGATCTGCCGCGTGTTCTTCACGCTGCGAATCCGTCGCCGTAGATCGAGTACGTTCGCCATCGGCTACGCGGTCGCCCCCGCGGGCTGCTTCGCGCCTTGCTTCTCATCCTTCTTCGCAACGACCTGAGCCTTCACCTGCGCGTCAGGATTGTCGAGGAGGAAGTTCCGTTTGAATTCGTTGATCGCAGCAGTCAGGTGGCTCTTCAGCTCGTCATCCAGGGCCTTCTTCTTCATGATCTCGTCGAGGATCTCCGGGTGCGCCGAATCCATGTACTCGTGAAGACCGTCTTCGAAGGCGCGGATGTACTCGATTTTCAAGTCATCAATCAAGCCCTGAGTGCCGGCAAAGATGATCACGACTTGCTGCGCCGCTGTTAGCGGCTGAAATTGCGGTTGCTTCAAGATCTCAGTCAACCGCTGTCCGCGATTCAGCTGATTCTGCGTGATCTTATCCAGGTCTGAACCGAACTGGGCAAACGCGGCCAGTTCACGGTACTGCGCAAGGTCGAGCTTCAATGTAGCGCCGACCTGTTTGGTCGCTTTCATAGCCGCTGAAAATCCGACACGGCTTACCGAGAGACCAACGTTCACCGCTGGTCGCACACCTGAATTGAACAGATCGGTTTCGAGGAAGATCTGCCCATCCGTGATCGAAATCACGTTGGTCGGAATGTATGCGGAGACGTCGCCAGCCTGGGTTTCGATGATCGGCAGCGCGGTCAGAGATCCTCCGCCGAGCTTGTCGTTCAGTTTCGCCGAACGCTCGAGCAGACGAGAGTGGAGATAGAAAACGTCCCCGGGGTACGCTTCACGTCCCGGTGGGCGGCGCAGCAGCAATGAGATTTCGCGATACGACGCCGCATGCTTGGAAAGGTCGTCGTAAATCACCAGTGCGTGACGGCCGGAGTCACGGAAGAACTCGCCGATCGCTGTGGCCGCATAAGGAGCCAGATACTGCATTGGCGCGGGTTCCGAGGCCGAGGCCGCAACGACGATGGTGTACGCAAGAGCGCCGTATTCGTTCAGTGTTTGCACAACCTGCGCGATGGAGGAGCGCTTCTGGCCGATGGCGCAGTAGATGCAAATCAGGTTATTCTTCGCGCTGTTAATGATGGTGTCGAGCGCGACTGCGGTCTTGCCTGTCTGCCGGTCGCCGATAATTAATTCGCGCTGACCGCGGCCAATCGGAATCATCGTATCGATCGCTTTGAGGCCTGTAGCCATCGGTTCGCGAACCGGCTGCCGATCGATTACACCCGGAGCGAGACGCTCGACAGGTAAGGTCAATGTCGTTGCAATGGGCCCCTTGTCATCGATGGGCTGACCGAGGGCGTTGACCACGCGGCCGATCATTGCATCGCCGACAGGGACGCTCATGATTCTGCCAGTGCGCTTTACCGTGTCGCCTTCTTTGATCTCTGTATAGTCGCCGAGCAGCACAGAGCCGACCTGGTCTTCTTCCAGGTTCATCGCGAGCCCTGCAACGCCATGCGGAAACTCCAGCAGCTCGCCCGCCATTACCTTATCGAGACCATGCAATCGAGCGATGCCATCGCCCAGCGTAATCACGGTGCCCACTTCGTCGACTTGAACCCGCGACTCAAAATTTTCAATCTGCTCGCGCAGTATCTGTGTAATCTCGTCAGCCTTGATTTGCGCCATCGCTACTCTCTGCTTCCTTCGTCCAAGAAAATCTTTTCTGTTTCGGAGCCGCCTTCATCTAACTAGCCAGCGGTCAGCACTTGCTTCAACTTCTCGAGCTGTCCCCGGATGGAGCCGTCATAGACGGTGCTGCCAATACGCACGGATGCGCCACCCAATAAGCTCGCGTCGCGCGTGTACTTCGCTCGGACTCTACCGCCCGCGACTTTGGCAATTTGCTGTTCCAGCTGCCGGCGCTCGTCATCGCCAAGTTCACGAGCACTGGTGATTTCTGCTTCCTGCACTCCGGCGCGCGAATCCATCGCCGCGCGGAAATCACGCAAGACCTCATCAATTGCTTTCAGCCTGTCGTTCTGCGTCAACACAGCAAGAAAATTGCGGATCTGTCGTGGCACACCCTCGCGTCCGCCGATCTTCGCTGCGATCGCGTCAATTACACGCAACTTTTCGTCCATCGTAACGGAGGGGTTCTCCAGCACTTCGCGCAGTTCGCGGCTATCGTGAAGCGTGTCTGAAAAATCCTCAAGCTGCCGAAGCGCGCTCGAAGCATCGAGATGGTCTGAAGTAACAACGTCCGCAAACGCGCGCGCGTATCTACTTGCGAAGACTGACATCAGCTCTGCCCCCGCTTAGTACCCAAACTCGCGGAAAAATTCTCCACAAGGGCTCGGTCAGTCTCTGGTGTCAGGTTCAGTGAGCGCGCCGCTTGTTCAATCGCCAAAGCGGCAGCATATTGCTTCAGATCACGCTGCGCATGTGCGCTCGCCGATGCAATCTCCTGCTCCGCTTCTTCGACGATCTTCTTCTTTTCCAATTCGAGCTGTTCCTTCATACGCACTTCATCGCGACGTACTTCAAACTCAGCCTGGGCGCGCAGCCCGGCAATATCTTCATCGAGCCGCGCCAATCGCTCTTCGACGGTGCGTAGCCGCTTGTCCGCGTCTTCGGTCAACGTGCGCGCTTCGACAAGCTCACGGGCAATCTTTTCGCTGCGCGCGCGCAACGCACGCGGCAACGCTTTCACTAGAAACAACCCCACTCCCGCGGCGAGGATTGCGAAATTGATGAACTCGAACAGCCGCGCCGCGCCTTCAGGCTGCAAGCCCAGCTTTCGTCCCACGGCCTGTACCACTGGCGAGTGCCGGTACGCAGCCATTTCATCGTGCTGGTCCTGCGCCGCTTCATTACGCTCCACTGAGTTCGAAGACGTCTTCTCTTCAGGAGCCTGAGCACGCGCTGCCTGCATCAGGGGCAATCCCAGCACCAGCGCAACAACAAACACCGTGATCCTCTTCAAGAACTTTCTCGCCACTGGCTGCATCAATGAGCACGCTCCGCTTGCGTCGCTGCTGGAGAGAGCAGATGCGCGACGATCAACGCTGCCAGCTGCTGACTTGAGCCCTCGATCATCTTCTGGGATGCCTCGGCGCTCGCCTGTATTTCAGCGAGGGCTTCATGTGCACGGTGGTGCGCAATTTCCCGTGCGACCTTCAGGGCCTCTTCACGCTCCACGCTCCAGTGCAGCAGTTGTTGTTCGCGTGCCGCCTGAAGACTCCTCCGCGCCGCCCGTAATCTCTCTTCATAATCGTGCGTTTTGGCTTCCGCAGCGGCGATCGCTTCCTTCGCCTTCTCCATTGCCCCTTCGGTCTGTTCGCGGCGCTGCGCCAGCGTCCGCGTCAGCGGCGCATGCACGAGCAATCTATAGGCGAGCACGAGAAAGAGGAACAACAGCATGGTCGGTACGGAACCGAGCACAAGTTGACCTATCTGTTGCAGTATTTCCATTCAATGACCATTGTTGGGGCTGTTGCTGCGGGGTGATTCAGAGCGGCTAAGGAACTCTCTTTTGTAACAGAACGTCCATCTCAGTGTCAACGCTAAGACGCGGTAAATGTGCCGTCAATTCAGCGCGTTAGCGCATTGCCGGGCTTCTGTCTTTCTTCAATCTTTCACTTGACCTGTGCGCAGAAGAGGCTAGACTAATCGCAACGCCTGGCCCGGTTCAGGGCCAATACGAGCCGTGCACGCGGGAACCACTACCCTGCTGCACGGCTTGTTTTCTTTTCTCCGTGTGCCCGGTACCTTCGATAGCGATCAATTAACGATTGCGGCCCGCGTACGGCGAGATAAGCCGTCTCATCGGCGAAGCGCTGATTCAGGATGATCGCGCCTGCCTGGAGCTTCGACAGCACGCGCCCCTCGGACTGAGGAATCGCGAATACGTCGTCAACCAAAGGATCGGCTGTCAATTCACCATCGATGCGATCCAGCAGACGCTCCAGCCCAATTCCCTCCAGAGCCGAGACTGCGATGATGTCTTCCCGTGAAAGCAACCCTTCGCGTTCGTGTTCCGGCAGCAGATCAATCTTGTTCCAAACTTCAATGCGCCTCGTTTGCTTGGCATCCAGTTCGGCCAGCACCTTCTCCACTTCGGCTTTCTGATCGTCAGAGGACTCGCTGGCTGCGTTGCGCACATGCAGCAGAATCTCTGCACGCTCCACCTCCTCGAGCGTCGCGCGAAAACTGGTAACGAGAGTGTGCGGCAAATCGCGAATAAAGCCGACCGTATCCGAAAGTAGAACGCGCCTGCGGGACGGCAGCGCAATCGCCCGCAGTTTCGGGTCCAACGTCGCGAATAATCGTGCGGACACGAGCACTCCCGCCCGCGTCAACGCATTGAAAAGGGTGCTCTTCCCCGCATTGGTGTACCCGACGAGCGCGACCGTCGGAACGGGAACAGATTCACGTCGCTGGCGTTGCTGACGGCGTATGAGACGCACTTTTTCGACCTGCTGCTGCACCTGTTCAATCCGTCCCCGGATGCGGCGGCGATCTGTCTCGAGCTTTGTTTCACCAGGGCCGCGGGTACCGATGCCACCGCCAAGCTGTGACATCAATTTGCCCGCGCCGGCCAGCCGCGGCAGCAAGTATTCCAACTGCGCCATCTCGACCTGCAACTGGCCTTCGCGGGTTCGCGCATGTGCCGCGAAAATGTCGAGAATCAACTGAGTGCGGTCGATCACGCGACACGGCAGGGCCCGCTCGAGGTTCCTCAACTGCGACGGAGATAAATCTTGCTCAAACAACACAACATCGGCATGCGCTGATTCCGCTATCTCAGCCAGTTCTTCGACCTTGCCTGGCCCGAGCAGTGTCGCCGGATCAAGGCGATCACGACGCTGGACCATTTCTCCGACAATCTCAGCGCCTGCGCTCAACGCCAGATCGCGAAACTCCTGCATCGATTCTTCGAACGCCGTCAAAGAGGCGCTAGCGGGCGTGATCCTCTCGTGGGGCGAAGACGGGGCAGCATTCACGGCTCCGCGCGAAAGCTCGGCACTGCGAGAGATTGATTTTGCGCGGGATCGCTTCGTCAACTCCAGCGCGACCAGCACCGCACGCTCCGGCATCCTGCCGGTCGCGTGGGGCATGCGCCGCTGTGTGGACGCTTGCTCATTAAGGGATTTCGCGATTGCGCTTCCCCTTCTAAGAGCCCGTAGTACCCGTTGCCGCCTCACTCTGGCCGTGCATGGAAGATCCAGGCTGTGCGGAAGTGGCATGCATCGGACGATGCTCGCCATGCAACACGCTGCGGCCACTGACCACCGTCGAGATTGCGTGCTTGAAGATCAGCTGTTCCTGATTACTGTTCTCTAGCAGAACCGAGTACTTGTCGAACGAACGGATTTTTCCCGTGAGCTTGACGCCGCTGACCAGATAGATCGTGATAAGCGTCTTGTCTTTGCGGACCGTGTTGAGAAAAGTGTCTTGAATATTTTGTGCCGGCTTTGAGTCCATGTGCCGATCTCCTTACTGGAATCACCCGCGCCGACCACGGCGATCAGGTGGAAACGCTGTACCCATAACGACAGCAATAGAACCTGGAACAGACCCTGGAGTAGGAGGGACAACTCGTCCCGTACGTTCACGATACGCCGCACCCCGAAACAAGACAACCGCTGCCGCAATGATTACATGCAGATGCCATTACATCTGCGCTTGGCCTCTTCGATGCAATCGGCTCAAAAGGGGGTGTATCTAAACCTCGTCCAGCGGGCGACTGCCAGTGCATCAATGCCTGCCGTGTCTGCCCGACGGGCTGCCGGCGCTGCCCCTGGGATGTTTCGCAGTCCCCGACGCCTTGGGAATGCTCTGCCCAGCAGGTAGAACGCGCCTGACGATGACTCCGTCGAGACGGTAGAGTCTATCGACGGTCGGGCCGGCTTTAACTGCGCCGGTGGACGCATTCACGCTGACCGTGTCCCCAGTCGCGACTCTAAACCCGAATGTCGGAGCGGCCTGATCAGTACCCGTGCCCTGACGAACGACCGTGACTGGCAGGTAGCCTTGCAGACCATGCTCTCGATAGGCGGTTTCATAGCGGTGTTTCTTCAAGCTCCAGGTAAAAACGCGTATTTGATCGAAGTCGTACGGCAGGCCGTCTTTATACGCATTTAGCACGACGACATAAATTGGAACGCTCGGGTCGGCACGCTGCGCCTCCGTGTCCTGGATGGTCGACAGCACGTAGGCACCCACTATCTTCTGGCCTTCGGAGTATCCGGCGATCGCATCCGGCACATCGACGTCCAACCGCCGGGATAACAGCCAGCCGACATGACCCTGTGAGTCACGCACCAACCACCAGTCTTCCTGCGGCGGCAGGGAAGGGTCCGGCGGCGGCATTGCCGGCGCGTTCAGATCGTGCTTCGGCCCTTTCGTCGTGTGCTTGCCTGGCTTCGGCTTCTCTACTGCCTTCGGCGCAGCGGCTATGGCCTGCGCCGTGACCGGCTTTGCCGCCATGGCGCGCGCTAGAAACTGGACCTT
>DATMOZ010000198.1:0-6061 GCA_035567995.1 Acidobacteriaceae bacterium | reverse complement strand
TGGTCCCACACGGTGCGCCGCCGAATCCCGCGGAATCTCGACGAATCCAACACAATACAATAGTCGGTAGCCGCAACAAGACACGCCGCAAAAAACCCGAAGGTTAAAGCGGCGGACTCATGGTCTCTTAAGGGCGCGAGTGGCTGTTCGCACACGATAGCATCTGCTTCTATCCATTGGGTTTTCACTGCCACGATTGCAAACGGTTCCAATGCGGTTGCTCACCAGCTTGTCCGGAGATGCCCAATGGGGGCGTCGCTAACGGACTTTGATTGAGAAATCGATCTTCAGTTCATTCTTTACCTTGACTGTACCGCCCCCTGCGCTCACGGGCTGAATGCCAAAATCGCTCTGCTTAATCAGAGCTGTTCCCAAGTACTCGTCGCGGACAAGTTGCACACGAACCTGGAGCGGTTTGCTTTGGCCGTGAAGCATGAGAGTGCCGGCGATATCCCATCTACCATCTCCGTCAGGCTGCACCTTGTCGGATGCGAACCGAATCTCGGGATAGCGGCTGCTTTCGAGAACGCGTTCCTGCATCGCGCGTTGAATTTCAGTGCGGTGCTCTTCAGGCTCCACCATCAAGCGCGCAGCCTCCACCCGAAAGGTAACGTGAGGCATTGCGCCATCATCAATGGTGCCCTGGGCGATGGGAGCTTTCACGATGTGTTCGTGGCCCGCAGCGGAGAAGAGCCCTGTTTTACCGACACGTATCGTGATAGTGCTTTGCTCTGGATCAATCTGCTTCTCCGCAGCAAACAGGGAAGTACATCCGGAGGAGAAAAACAGGATAGACAGGAGAATAGCTTTCACGACGATCTCCATACGTAAGAGCAATTCTTGGTATCGCAACATCGAGCGGCTACGGCTTTCTATTCTCTATGCACACAAATTAGAAGCGGAGAAGAAGCCCACCCGTGAAGGCAACGTTGTTCTGCAGACTGCTGGTAGTTGGAACGCCATAGTTCGGCTGACCCGAGAGGAAATCACGTACTTCGAATCGCGCCGCAATCGGCAGCTTCCCAACTACCGGAAGGCTGAGATGGACGAGGGGTTTTGTATCGATGCCTCCGCCAAAGACCAGTGCGCCAGTACTGCCCGAGCCGGTGACGTTGACGTTTCGAGTTGCTGGCTCTTTCGGAGCGAAGTTGGCATACCCGCCTCCGAAGAGGAGCCAGGGCTCCCACGTGCCATCTGCGTTGAACTTGACGCGCACATGCGGAGTGAGAAACAGATACGCGTATTCAGGAGTGACATCCGCGGGTGGAAAGCTGGCTTTCACATCGAACGGAGAGGCGAGGAAGTCGACGCCACCATACAGCGCAGTGTGATGACCGATCAGCCGCCGATCGTATTCGGCGCCGAGCGCAAGGCTGGAGTTCAGCTTCACATCGCCGCCTCCTTGCCGGGCAACACTGGGAGTTAATGTTGCTCCGATGACAAGCCCGATCTCGTTCTTATCGTTTGAGGCATCTTGTGCGTACGCTGCTGTTGCGACCGCCGAAAGGAGCAAGCAAATAGCAGAGCACTTGGCAATATTGTTCATCTTTTCTCCATCTTTAAATCAGCGGCATCTTCCGGTGGACAGGACCAGCAAACTCGATCACTGCGTGGCACACGAGCGGAACGATGATGCGCACATTTCTGCTGAGCTCGCGGCGAGCGTGATTGCGGTGAGCATCATCGCGCTAGATACTCGAGAAGCTTCCCGCACAAAATGAGAGCCCGACGAGTGGCGAAGGTTACAGTGTTCCTCGCGCCAGCCTTATGAGGGCCGCTATGTCCGATGGTTCGAGTTATCGCCAGATCTAATTAGCTGCAATCTGGCTTAAGACGTCCTGGGCAGAGGTCCGATCGCCGTGACTATGACTTATCTTCTCGAAAAGAATTTTTCCCTTTGTATCAAGGATGAAGGTGGAAGGATAGGCGGTCTCGTGCGGTGCGTCCCAACGTAGCCCATATAGATTGGTCATTTTGTAGTCGGGGTCGATTACCAGCTTTATGTTTGCCGGCAGTTCGGATTGTTTAGCAAGGAACTCCTTAGCATGCTGGTCGAGTTCCGCTGGCGGACCTGGATATACGAGAAGCACACGTGCTTTCCTGGCTGCAAAGTCGGCGCTGTGCTCGACAAAGTCATGCACCTGCTTTACGCAATACGGGCACTGATACCCAGGAAAGCCGCGTAACACCACAAGCACCGTCGTACCTTTGGCTGTCTCCTTCGCCAGACTTACGGAGCCGCCTGTGGGGGTCGACAGAGTGAAATCGGGTGCTTTGGATCCCGTTGCGGGTGATTGCGCGGCAGCCGACGCGACCGCTGTCACGACACAACCGAGCGCGATGAGGTGTCGAACAATGCGTAGGAATCGGGAAGAATCGACGTGCCTGTGGCTTGCTGCCAGATCTCTCATTAAGTGTTACTCCTGTCTGAATTCTGCAATGGGTATGTCTGTGAGATCGCCGACGGCCTCAAGGGTTACAACAATCCACGTAACAGCTGAACCCCGCAAGAAGGCGCGCAGCTGCGTAACTTTCCCGACAGCCCAGCGTCAGATATGCGCCTGCTCGATAGGTGTGCGCGGAGAGGATCCATCAACAGCTCTGCAGAGTGGAGATATCCAATGACCTTCCTTCGCCGGTCAGGACGCCTGGCTGCGATTTTCTTCTTATGGTTCGCTCTTCACGGAGTCGCGCTCGCCCAACTGCATGAGGTGGGAGACGGCTCGGCAGGACCGGCGAAGGCAGCTCATGTGACCGCCGAATTGGTGGCCGGTGCGCCAGCGATCGCGAGCGGAAACTCCACCTACGTCGCGCTCGTGCTGCATCTGGAGGAGGGGTGGCATGTTTACTGGATCAATGCCGGCGACTCCGGCGAAGCCCCAAGTGTCGAGTGGAAGCTGCCCGAGGGCGTCACCATAGGCAAGATGCACTTTCCCGTTCCGAAGCGGCTTCCGCTAGGACCGCTGATGGATTACGGATACGAAGGCACAGCGGTTTTCCCCTTTGAGTTGCATACAAAGAAAGATCTGCAATCGGCCAACTCAGTGCGGTCAGGACAAACTCTTCCTGTCACACATCTAGGGGCGCACGTGCGTTGGCTGGTATGTCGCGAGGTCTGCGTGCCCGGCAAGGCGTTCCTGGGGATTAACCTGCCGCAGAGTTCAGGTCACGATTTAACGGCTTCAACGAACCTGATCGCGGCGGCGCTGAAGGAAGAACCCACCTCGCTGCCCAATAACGTCTCCGTTCACGTCGCCGCTACGCGGGATCACTTGATTCTGAAGGTCGAGACTGGCGAGCGCGAGGCCGGCGCGGAATTCTATCCACTGGATGAAGATGCCATTCGCAATGCTGCCGAGCAGAAATTAGAGCCGAGCACAAAGGGTATTCAGCTTACGGTAGAGCGGGGTGACATCTCCGATACTTTACCCGCTCGCTTGAAAGGTGTGGTGAAGCTGAGCGGGGGCAGGGCCTATTTGGTTGACCAGCCGGTGCAGGCGGCGGCTGCGGCAGCGAGTAAGTCGGCGACGTCAAGCCTGGGATTTACGCTCGCTATCGTGCTCGCGCTGACGGGCGGTCTGGTCCTGAACCTGATGCCGTGCGTATTCCCAGTCTTATTTCTAAAGGCTCTTGCACTCGCAGGCAGCGCGGGCGACGACCGTCAGAGACAGAGACTTCACGGTCTTTCCTATACGGCTGGAATCCTGGTGTCTTTCTGGGCCATCGTCGCGGTTCTGCTCGCGCTACGAGCGGGCGGGCGGCAGGCCGGTTGGGGCTTTCAGCTTCAGTCGCCAGCCTTCGTCGTCTTGATGGCTTCGCTGCTTTTCTTTATGGCGCTTTCGCTGGCTGGGCAGTTCGACTTGGGCCTGAGCCTGACGAGCAAGGGAGATGCGCTGACCCGCAAGTCTGGCTTTATGGGCAGCTTCTTTACTGGTGTGCTCGCCACCGTTGTTGCGACGCCATGCACGGCACCTTTGATGGGAGCTGCAATCGGCTTCGCCCTGGCGCAGTCCGCGATCGTGACTTTTGCAATCTTCACCGCACTCGCGCTTGGATTGGCGCTGCCCTATCTCTTGTTAACGCTCCAACCCAGCTGGGCAAAACTGATGCCGCGGCCCGGCCGCTGGATGGAAACGATGAAGCAGCTTACGGCCGTGCCGCTGCTGCTGACGGTGGTCTGGCTGGTGTGGGTCTACGGTCATCTGTACAGTTCAGGTGCGAGCGATGGCTCAGACCATATCGCCCGGCTGCTAGTTGGGCTGGTGCTGATCGCGGTTGCCGGCTGGGCGCTCGCCCACTGGCCTGCACAGCGGGTCGGGATGGTTGCTGCAGTTGGCCTCGTTGCCGCCTCTCTTGCGGTGTCGTTGTCGACGCCCCGGGCGGATCGTCTGCAGTGGCAGACGTTTTCTGCGGCCGCTGTGGAGCAGGCCCAGGCACAGGGACGACCAGTCTTTGTCGACTTTACGGCAGCCTGGTGCCTCTCCTGCCAAGTGAACGAGCGCGCTGTCCTTGGCGATGCGGCGGTCGAGCGAGCGCTCGGCGATAGGCATTTCGTGCTGTTGCGCGCCGACTGGACTCGCTATGACCCGGAAATTACACGTCAGCTCGCCTTGCTCAGCCGCAGCGGCGTACCCACCTACGTCATTTATCCGGCGCAGATGCATGGCCGGGTGCAAGTTCTGCCCGAGTTGCTGACGCGGCCAGTTATGCTGCGTGCGCTCTCGCAACCCGGGACCTAGCTTGCTCCCTGCCACGCAGCCGTCATCGCGTTTTTCACAACCCTGTTTCTCGAGGAGTTTCAAATGCGGCTACATCATCACGGTTCCATCCTATTCGGATCGCTTGCAATCGCTGCGTTTGCAGTCTGCGTGCCGGTGGCAGTTCTGTCGCAGACACACGCAACAGCGGCTCCGTCGACGTATCCGTCCGCGGTCCTGGTCGAGCTCTTCACCTCCGAAGGCTGTTCCAGTTGCCCACCGGCCGACGAGCTCCTGCGGCAGGTCAGTGGACGCAAGACCGCTGACGGACAGTTGATCGTGGGTCTAAGCGAGCACGTCAGCTATTGGAACGGCCTCGGATGGAGAGATCCTTTCTCGTCGGAGCTGTATACCGGTCGGCAGAACGACTACAGCACTCACTTCGGGCTGGACAGCGTCTACACCCCGCAGATGGTGGTCAACGGCCGCGAGCAGTTTGTCGGCGGTGATCGTCGTGCTCTCGAGGCGGCCTTCGCCACCGAAGCACAGCGCAAGCAGATCGAGTTGCACATCGTCTCGGCGCAGGTCACCGAGAAGAACATCACCTTCAGCTACTCTGCGATGGGCCTGCCCGCGCACAGCTCATTGCAGCTCGTCGCGGTGCTGGTAGATGATATCGACCGCTCGAAGGTTCTGCGCGGCGAGAACTCCGGCCGCGAGCTGATTCACGCCTCCGTTGCGCGGGCGCTCGCACCCCTTGGAGTCCTCCGTGAAACCGACGGGCAGTCCGTCAGCCTGCCTCTTCCCCCCGCGTTCGGCTCAAACTCCGGCACCGGCCATCATCTTGTACTGTTCGCGCAACAGAATGGAGCCGGCGCCGTGCTGGGCATCGACACCAAGCCGATCTGACTGGCTTGCGACGCGTGTGCCCGACACTACGTACTGGAGCGGTTGGACGACGCGACCTTCAATTGAAAAATATCTGGTCGCGAGTAATGGCCGCTGACATCCAGAGTCATCGACTCCTGATCGATCTCCTGCAAATCGAGGGTGGCGTAAAGAACAACTTCTTCGTCAAATGTCGGACCCACGATATACCGTCCGTCTGGAGCGATGATCGCTGAGCCACCTCGTTCAATCAATGTTTCAGGGGCGAGTTGTGCGAGAGGGGAAAGACCCGCCGGCAGCGCCGAAGCCCGCATGATCTGTCCCGCTGCGAGGACGAAGCAACGGCCCTCGAATGCATAGTGTCTGCTCGCGACCTGGTGCATTTCGTTGACGGTCGGCCACACCGCGACGTGGATCTGCTCTCCCATGTTATGCATATGCTGCCGCGCCATGGGCATCCAGTGTTCCCAGCAGAT
>DATMOZ010000197.1:0-4470 GCA_035567995.1 Acidobacteriaceae bacterium | reverse complement strand
CCGCTTTCAGGCGATGACTGGCAGGGCGATGCGGACGAGATGCTGGTGAAGCCAATGAACACGCAGGCGCTGCTGAATCAGATCGAGGCGCTGCTGGTTTCACACGAAGACAAAAAGCAGAAGGCAGTGCGCCTCGCCGCGGTCGAAACGACCGCGAAGAAGAAGGCACCGGCGCGGCCTAACTCGCGCAAGATTGTCAGCGCGCGCTAACGCGCGCTGGCAGAGGCGTTCGCTGAGGCTGCTTCCGCGGCAGAAACACCTGAAGCGGAAGGCGCTGCCTTACCCTGGAAACATTGACGGCATAAAACCGGGCGGCCCTGTGTCGGCTTGAACGGGACGACGGTCTCCACTCCACATAGCGAGCAGGTGGTGCGGGTTTCGGCCCTGACCGTGCGTCCGGGTCGGTCGCTGCGTCCGGCGCGCTTGCTCTTGCAACTCTTGCAGCGCTTCGGATCGTTCTTAAATTGCTTGTCGTTGAAAAACAGTTGCTCGCCCGCAGTGAAGACGAAGTCCTGCGCGCAATCTGCGCATTTCAAAATGCGATCAACATACTCCATGGCCACTTTCCCTCCGCCTCGCGCCCTGGCACGAAGCGCACGCCTAAGTAGGCGTGTCGAGCGAGTCAAAACTTGCGGACTAGCAAAGCTTGAGGGGGCCCTTACCGCAACTGATCGCAGAACGTTTTTCCATCTGGGCGCGAGGGGGTGGCGCCAAGAGTTCGACTAGCATAACGCATGATTCGAGATATGACTACAGTCAAAGGCCCCGGTGCGGGGCCCGACTAATAAATGACTGGGATGAGGCGCGGAGTAAGTAACTCAGGAACTAATTCGTTTGGATTAGTCTTAGTCCTGTTCTTTACGCGCCTTCTTGCGATTACGTTTGCGCGCTAGAGCTTCCTTGACGCGCTTCTTTTCGCCTGGCTTGAGGTAGTAGGAGTGGCGCTTGACCTCTTTAATGATGTCTTCCTGCTGAACCTTGCGCTTGAAACGGCGCAGGGCGCTCTCAAGAGGTTCACCTTCCTGCAAACGAACTTCTGCCAACGAAAAAACACCTCCAGACGTCCCGGTGTGGGTCCCTATTAGAGTACGCGAGTGGAGCGGCTGGGACAAGCGCGGGCTGATAGCATTTTCTGCAGTCATGATTCGTTCTTATCAAGGGAAGTCGCCGGTCATTTCGGCTGGATGTTATGTCGACCCGTCGGCGCAGATTATCGGCGACGTCGTGCTGGGCGAACGCTCGAGCGTGTGGATGAATGCGGTAGTGCGCGGCGATGTGCATTCGATCCGCATTGGAGCGAACAGCAATGTGCAGGATTGCGCGGTGCTGCACGGCATGCGCTACAAGTATTCGGTCAACGTCGGCGACTGGGTGACGATTGGCCACAACGCGACGGTGCATGGCTGCACGATCGGCGATGCGTGCCTGATTGGAATTAACTGCGTCATCCTTAATAACGCGAAAATCGGCGAGGGCTGCATTATCGCGGCAGGCGCGGTGATTCCCGAGAATACCGTGGTGCCGGAGAATACTTTGTGGGCCGGAGTTCCGGGGAAAGAGCGGCGCGCGCTTGGGGAAGAAGACCGGAAGATGATTCTGAAGTACGCGGAGAATTATCTGGATTACACCGCGATTTATTTGGCGGAGGCTGGGAAGTAGGCTGGTATTAGGCCCGTACCCCGGGCGGGTACCAAAATATGCAAAGTCTTCGCAGGAGCGGGCGAAGTGAGTCCCACCCTTGCTTCGCAAGGATGGGGCACCCGACTGCCCCGCTACTGAGACGGCGCGGTACGGGTCACTCCTTTGGAGCTGAATAGGCGTACCCGAATAGGACTAAGCCGACGAGCAGGGGGATAAGTGCGGCGAGATATACGGGGGGACCTATCAGCTTCCACAGAAAGATGAGCAAGGCTAAGCCGACGGCGGTGGTTATCAACCCGCCGAGCTTGATGCCTTCGCGGCGGCGGAGTGCGGTGTTTCTGTTTTGTTCGCGCATGTACTCCAGGGCGGCGGCGGCGCTGGGCGCGGGGCTTTCAGCGATTTTCTTGAGAGCGTCGTTTTTGTAGTACGCTTCTCGCTCTTTGCGGCGGGCATCGGCCCACGACGCCACAGCGATGAACGAGAACAGCGAAATGGCACCGATACTGAGGAATATGAATACGGCAATCTCTGGTCCAACTTCCGACATGGGAAATCTCCTTATGCGCGGAATTTTCCGCTGCATGAGGTCGGACTGCTTCGCGGGCGTCACGGTTGCGTTTTCTTGAAAGTTTAAGAAGAGCCGCAAAAGAGAAGCTGCAACCGGAAAAAAATGCAACCATGTGTGTCTGCGGCTGGTCACACGTGTTGAGGAGCAAGTGTGAGTGCGGCCGAGGATCAGGCAGATGTCGAGAGGGTACTTGCCGGCGACATCGCTGCGTTTGAGGCAATCGTTCGCCGTTGGCAACGCCCGCTTATCAACCTTGCATATCGCTTCTGCCGCGATCGGGGCCGCGCCGAGGACATGGCGCAGGAAGCATTTCTGCGAGCCTATCGGTCACTCGCTACGTGGCGCAGGGACGCGGCTTTCTCGACTTGGCTTTTCGCGATAGCGGCCAATCTCTACCGGTCTGAGTTGCGGCGAATTCCGGCGGCGACGGTTTCGCTGGAAGCGGTCGCGGAGCCACAGGATACGCGAGCGATCGACGGAGGGCTGGAGGATGAGGACCGCGATCGCGCGGTGCGGCGTGCGGTGTATGCGCTTCCGCCGAAGTATCGCGAGGCATTGGTGCTCTTCTATTTTCATGACATGGACCTGGCGGCGACGGCACAGAGTCTTGGCCTGCGAGAAGGCACAGTGAAGGCGAGACTGTTTCGAGGGCGCGAGATGTTGCGAGGTAAACTTCCGCGGCTGCTTTCGGCATCTGGGTTAGAGGTGAGTGGATGAGAGACGAAGATCTTGCGCGCGCTCTGAAAGCCGATGTGGATGAGATATTGCCCTCGTCGGGGTTCGTTGCATCGGTCATGGAAGCGGTGCGACTGGAGGCTGCGACGCCTCCGCCGATTCCGTTTCCGTGGACGCGAGCGGTTCCCGGTCTGGCTGCTGCGGTTCTGGCGCTCGTTGCGGCTTTCGTCGTGGTCGTGCAGTTGGCCCGGACAGGCGTTCATTCGTCTGCTGCTGTGGCGTGGCCGCCGGAACTGGTTCGCGCGTGGGAGATTGCGAACGATGCTGGGTTAGGTTGGATTGTGGCGGCGTCGCTTCTCGCTTTTGTCTGTGTGCGGGTTGCGATGCGCGTGGCGGGCGCCAGAGGTTAAGGTGGTTCCTCGATGGAGCACGAAGCTGCCCATGATTCCCCGACGAGCAGTGAAGACCTGTTGCTGTGTTGAGATTGTCTGGGTTGGAACTTTTTCTGAAACTTTGGTTGTAGAACCAGCCACGCTGGGGCGAACCGGAGCTGATCGGCCGACGTCGGCTTTCTCTTTCGAGACACACCGTCCCAGGGAAACGCAGTTCGTCCCTGCAATATTTCATTAGTCAACTAGTAACTTTGGGGCATTGACTTGCCGACGAACGCAGGTTACTTTCGGGTAAATCCCCGTGAGAACGGTTTTCAGGACTCAGAGATGCAGTCACAAGCAGATCCTCGCTTTACGCGGCGCATTCATGCAGACAAGTCTGTCGATTCGATTTGTCTCGTCTGCTTTCGGACCGTGACATCAAAGGGCGGCGGCGAACGGGGCCTCGAACTCGCGGAGCGCACCCATGTTTGCAGAGTGGAAGATCTGCATGCGCACAAGCCCTCCAGAAAAAAAGCGTAAGAGACTGAGCTGCAAGTTGAGGCATGTTACGGAAGTTACGGTGTGTCCAGGACTCACTGTATCGTCGTGCTCTCAGTGCGGCAGTTGATCCAGCCACTGAATGATCGCGGTGGCGAGGGCGATGCGCTGGTCAGAGTAAACGTGGTCGGTCGGCAGATGAAGTTCGCTGACGCGCAGATTGCCTGATTGCCTGAGCGCGGCGGCGAAGGCACGTACATCTTGCAGAGTCCTGTCGTCGGATTCCACTACCAGCACGGGAAACGCCGTGATGCTGGGCGCGAATTTCACGTAGTCCCACTGCGTGCCGTTGCGCCGGGCCTCGGCCCAGAGGGTTTCGGCGGTGCATCCGGTGAGAGGGCCGGTGTTCTGGCGGTAGCGGGCGATGACGGCCTGCTCCTGCTGGGGCGAAGTGCGCGCGGCTTCGGCCCCAATATTCATCGCGGAAATGGTTATGAGGCCGGCGAGTTTTGCGTCGTGCGCGGCAGTGTATGCGGCCATGAAGCCGCCCATGCTGTGGCCAATGACGACGATGCGCGCGGGATCGACGCTGAGGCGAGTGGCGTTCGCTGGATTGCGCAGGTATGCGAGCATCGCGGCCCCGTCTTCGGTGGCGTGAGTGAATGAGAAATCTCCGTGGCTGCCCCACGCTCCGCGATAGTGGAAGGTAAAGAC
>DATMOZ010000196.1:0-4075 GCA_035567995.1 Acidobacteriaceae bacterium | reverse complement strand
CGACTACACATTGACCAATGCGGCCTCTGGCAAGTCGTACCGGGTCGCTCTGCGAGGGTGGCAGCCGGGACAGTCGTACTGCTCGTGCCCGGATTTCCGTAAGAACACGCTCGGCACCTGCAAGCATATCCTTCATGCGCTTGAAAAAATCCGAAGACGATTCTCAGACTCGCGGCGCAATCGACCGTATCGGCGCCGGGACATCAGTGTGCATCTGTCCTATGGGGAGGAGCTGGAATTGCGTATCTTGTTGCCGGCCCACCTCGATGACGTGACCAGCCGCATCGTGCGCCCGATCCGCGACAGGCCGATCACCGATCTCCCGGATCTGCTAAAACGCATTCGTCAACTCGAAGCACACGACGTCGCCGTGACGGTCTATCCCGATGCGGAGGAGTACATCCAGACCCGTCTGCGGCTGCAGCGCATCGCGGCAAAGGTCGCCGAGATCCGGCGCAATCCGAAATCTCATCCACTGCGCACGACGCTGCTGAAGGTGGAGATCCTTCCCTATCAACTGGACGGCATCGCTTTCGCAGCAAGCGCCGGGCGCGCGATCCTGGCTGATGACATGGGTCTCGGGAAGACCCTTCAGGGTATCGGTATGGCGGAGCTGCTGGCGCGCGAAGCAGACATCCGCAAAGTCCTGGTCGTTTGCCCCGCGTCCGTGAAAGCCCAATGGCGCAGCGAGGTTCTCCGCTTCTCAGGGCGCGATTGCCAGATCGTGTTAGGGAGCGCCGCGGGGCGGAGCGGTCAGTACGAGAACGAATGCTTTTTCACCATCTGCAACTATGAGCAGGTATTGCGTGACATTATCGCGATCGAACGCGTGAAGTGGGATCTGATTGTTCTGGATGAGGGTCAGCGCATCAAGAACTGGGAAGCGAAGACGGCTCAGACCATCAAGAGCCTGCGTTCGCCGTTCGCGCTCGTGCTCTCCGGCACGCCGCTGGAGAATCGGCTCGACGATCTTTTCTCCGTCGTCGAGTTCATCGACGACCGACGTCTCGGACCTGCATTTCGATTCTTCAACCGTCACCGCGTCACCGACGAGAGCGGCAAGATCCTGGGCTACAAGGATCTCAATCTGCTGCGCGAAAGACTCAAGCCGCTACTGCTGCGCCGGACGCGCAGCGCGGTGATGAAGGATTTGCCCCCGCGCACGACGGAAATTGTGCGGATTGCGCCCACGGATGAGCAGGCGGGCATCGAAGTCGCGCAGATGCAGATTGTGAGCACCATCGTCAGTAAATCGTATATCTCGGAGATGGACCTGTTGCGTCTGCAGAAAGCATTGCTGCTCGCACGGATGAATGCGGACAGCACCTTTCTGGTGGACAAGCATGCTCCGGGCTTTTCGAGCAAGCTGGAGCGGCTGCAGGAGCTGTTGGAAGAGCTGGCCGCGGAGGACGATCGCAAGATCGTGCTCTTCTCCGAATGGACAACCATGCTGACTTTGATCGAGCGGCAGATCACGCGACTCAAGCTCGATTTCGTAAGGTTGGACGGATCCGTCCCGCAGAAGAAGCGGCAGCAGCTGGTGGACCAGTTTCAGCGCGATCCGACCTGTCGCGTGTTCCTCACCACCAACGCGGGCTCGACGGGGCTCAACCTCCAGGCGGCGAATACGGTCATTAATGTCGATCTGCCGTGGAATCCTGCCGTTCTCGAGCAGCGCATCTCCCGCGCGCACCGCATGGGGCAGAAGAACCCGGTGCAGGTCTATTTGCTGGTGACGGAAGGGACGATTGAGGAGAAGTTGCTGGCGACGCTCTCGGCCAAACATGACCTGGCTCTCGCCGCGCTGGATATGGAATCTAATGTGCAGGAGGTGGCACTCGCATCCGGCATCGAAGAGCTGAAGCGGCGCCTCGAGGTGCTGCTCGGCGCGAGGGCACACGCCGCGGTAGACGAGTCGGAAAAGCAGCGCCAGCAGCAAGAGGCAGAGCGGCTCGCTCGCCGCTCGCGTGTGGCAGAGGCTGGAGGCCAACTCGTCGCTGCCGCATTCGCATTCCTCGGCGAAATGATCCCGCAGCGTCAGCCAACGAACGGTGCAGAGCAAAAGGCAAGCGAGTTCAAGGCTCGTCTCGCCGAGTGTCTGGAGCGCGACGAGCAGGGCCGCCCGCGACTCACTGTCACACTGCCAAACGAGGCCGCGTTCGAGAGCCTTGCTAGGTCACTTGCCGCCCTGTTCACCGTTACCGAGACATGATTCTTTAAGTACTGTCTCCAAACCCGTAACGATGGAAGCTTTGCTCGGATAGGTGATATCGGCCAACGTCAAAGGAGCGCAATTACATCCTCAGTGTTCAGCCACAAGATGTTTCGACAAATCTCCCCTCGCGTAGCCGTTAAATCCTGAGGTCCAGAATCCGCGAAGGCCGGTTCGATGCCAGGCCACGACCGTTTCGACGATGATCAGGGCCGAACGCCAATCGTTCCAGGGGCGGTACCGCCAGCCCCATGACAGGCGGTCCGCCCGGGTCAATTTCGAGCGTTTTCTCGCGGAGCGTTGCAGCACACCGACTGGGTGGCGCAGTGCCAGGTTCTCTAGCTCAAGCGCCACCGGAGAATGCAACATTGAAGACAGAGGGCCAAGGAGTGTCGCAAGAAAAATGAGCATCGGAGGAGAATTGGGGATAAAAAGTACAATTCCCATGCGCTGAGACAGTTTGAGGTTTTCGAGAGGCACAGTATCTTGGGCCGGAACCTGTCAGCCGATGCCTGGTGCAGCGGTCGCCCCAGATCGTGTCCGGTTCAGTATAACTTCGGTACAACTGCGGGAGAGAAACAATGATTCGCTGGCTCCTAAGCGACATCAAAAGAAGCATTTGGAATTGTGACTTTCTTGGTTCGGGACCAGGGGGTCAGAGGTGTGACTTAACACGCTGGAAGTCATAGCTTCGAGTCCTATCGCGCCCACCATCTCTTTTCTTGGGCTTATTTGTCCTCTGGTGTGCCCACCCGACTTAGCGTTTACCTACCTCATGGGCAATCTGATGAGAAATACTTTCAACCTCTGCGACATTCTTGGGGTAGAAGGCTAGGCCGCCGGACGCATCCGCAAGTTGATCCAGCGCGAGTCTGGCTGTTTCTTGGCGTTGAGGGTCACTCTCAGCCAGCAATCCGATACAGTAAACTGCGACACCGCTGCTTTTGATCTTGCGCAACAATTCTTCCTGACCTATCTTGCTGGAGGTATCGTAGCCCTCGCTGATCAAAACGAGGACCCTTCTCTCGTTGTGAGTCGTCAGTCCAAGGTGGTCGAGTCCCGTCTGGGCAGCATCCCGCATCGCCTTGCCACCCCGCGAGTCAATCCGCGTGAGCGCCTCTTCCATTTCCTGGATATTGCTGGTGAAATCTTCGCCGCTAGGGAGAGCGTTGAACACCTCATCGTCAAAGCCCACAATGCAGACCTCGTCGTGGGGCTTCGACGCTTGTACCAAAGCGAGTGCGGCAGCCATGACTTTGTCTCGTTTTTCGTACATGCTGCCGCTGGTGTCGAGGAGAATGCAGATAGCTAGCGGCCGCTCGTCATGTTGAGACCGGACAGGCGGCGTTGAAGACCTCAGATTGTGATTCGAAACTACATCCGCGAGCAGGCCCGAGGCTTTCTGGTCCTGCAAGAGGGGCTGGCGCACCGCTTCGGCGTGGCGGTCGGGAACTGGAGCATGTTTGAGCGTGATCGAATCTCGCCTTACTGGGGTAACACTCACTGCAGCGGACAGATAGATGACGGGCGCGCTCCATAAAACAAGCGACGCCCACGCGAGACGGCTGAAGGGCTTCGAGATCTGAAATGTCCTGTTGAGAATCCGATTCACTCTTCGTGTTACGTTTGAGTCCGTGGCCATTGAGATGACTGGCCAACTCAGCACACCACCATTGGCGGCAGCCGTGTGAGCTATATCCACCAGGGTCGCAGCGTATTCTCCCCTATCCTTCGTTTCGAAAAGAGCAACATCGTCGCAAGCTTCCTCTGCCAGCCGTGCAAGTTCGCGCTCAATCCACCAAGCGAGAGGATGAAACCAAAAGATGCAAACGTTGACGTGTGAGGCAAGATGGGTAAGCCAGT
>DATMOZ010000195.1:0-3754 GCA_035567995.1 Acidobacteriaceae bacterium | reverse complement strand
TGCTGGCCAGGCAGGCGCGCCTGCAAGGACTGATGGTTGGCAGCAGGCGCCAGCAGCAGGATTATGTCGCTGCGCTCGAACAGTCGGGGGTACGCCCAGTCCTGGACAGCAGCTACTCCCTCGATCAGTTGGCCGACGCCTTCAGTTACCAGGCCAGCGGCGCCCATTTCGGCAAGGTCGCCGTCGAATGGTGAAGCCTTCGTCAACGAATTGGCGTCCTGCTAGGTACCCGCCACACCGCAAGGAGGTGGCCGCCGTTTCTGGCTTCGCTATAGGAGCCTCGCAACTTCAACGCATTGCCGCCAACGTTTTCTGCAGTGTACTTGCTGGATTCGCCAGGCTGCTGGGCCTTTGAGGAGGTCGCGACCACCGCGAGGGCCGTGATGGCTGTGAGGACTGCAGTGGCAGACAACCGCCATCTCTTCAAGTTCAAATATTGACGCATGTTGATTTCCCTTTCATGGGAACGTTGTGGTTGAAAAAAAGAGACCTGCGAGGGGAGAGGTCGGGATTATTTTCCTGTTGGCGTTGTCGAGACAATGCGAATGCGCGGCCCGGGGCAGACGAGTAACGTGTCCATCAGGCTTCCCTGAGTGTCCGATTTAGTGTCCCTTTGTTTTATGAAATGATGCGATTGGCTGCGACTAGGCGCAACTGTAAGTCAATTTACAGCCAAGTAGAATCAAGGGATTGCATCTTAATGCGACTTGATATAACTCGGTGCAATCCCTATAGAAGGCATCCTAAGTCTGGTGCGTCTGCCAATTCCGCCACTTTCGCAATTCGTTCAAAACGTTTCTCGATGCTGGTAGTTACTGTACTGAGACCGCGTTGCCTTAAGGCTACCAAAAGTGCCTCGGGCACGGATGAGCATATCTCAACCGCAACCGACGTTGCTGTCTCGACCCTGCTAAACGAGGATTCCGCCAACAAAGGCCCAACTATCTCGACTTTTGCTTCAGCCGCTTTACGAAAGCACGGCGGTCTGCTTCGGTCTGATTTGCGTACTCCGTTGCGAACCGTAACACCGCGTTGTCGAATCGAGCGGATCGGCCGATGTACCCGGCGATTACACACGCATCGCCCGCCCGGGCATGTCCGCGGGCAAGCATCTCGCCGCAGACCATTGCATACTCTGCGAGACCTGCGCCGCCGAGGTCAGGGACTTCGATCGCAGCCTTATGGTCATTCAACTGGCGGACGAGGTAATCGCGATCCGCGATCTTTGTCCAGCCAAGAAATGGATCAGACTGTAGCTGCATCGCGCGTTGCCCGTCGGCAACCCGGCGACCCTGATGCCACCTGGCAGGCGGATGTCGTAGGTAAGGGTTGTATGCGGAAGCAGTCTCCTCCTTGATCTGCAAAAAGAGCGGATCATTCGGTCCGTTTCCTTCCATGTAGACGCAATAGTCACGCAAGCCCACCGACCCGGTGCCGACTACCTTGAAGGCAACATCGATTGGTCGATACTGGGCGAGGAAGTGCCGTCTCTCGTGCAGCAAGCTCTCCGCGTATGTGTCCAGAGAGTCGAGCACGCTCACTGCGGTTTTACCGACGACGCGCTTTAGGACCGGTGGGTTGCTCTTGAAGACCCGCTGGCCCTTCTCGTCAAGCGTGGTCAACTTCTCAAGAGTAAGCAGAGGAGTCGCACGCTCAGCTTTTTGCAAGACACGTGACAAGCTTGCGAACTTGCGCAACCGATGAACCTGGTAGCGCGCCACCTCCAGCACCGGCATGCGCGAGAAAGCGAGCATCAATTGTCGATATTGCCCAAGGCACAAAGTCACAGCCCTTCGCGAGGTTGACTCCCGTGCACCTGCTTCGCGGCCGGCCAGCAGGATGCTGGTTGCGAGCCGCTTTACGTCCCACTCGAATGGTCCGCGGATCGTTTCATCGAAATCATTGATGTCGAAGACCAGCCGTCCGTCCGGACCCGCATAAGCTCCCAGGTTGCGTACATGCGCGTCGCCGCAGAGCTGGGTATAGATACCGGTGTTCGACACCAGGGAAAGATCGTGGGCCATCAGAGGAACGGCTCCGCGAAAAAAGCCGAAAGGCGATGCCGCCATGCGCTCGTACTTCAGGTTCACCAGGGCGGGAATCCGCCCGTTCTCGGCCGCCCGGAGTATCGCATGAATATCTCGCTTAGCATGCTGCGGCTTCCATTGCTCGTGTTCCACTCGGCGCATTACCTTACGTCGCTGCTGTCCTTGCGCGAGCCGTTCTGCAGTTGCGTGCGGAAGCGTCATCGTACGCAGAATACATCCAACCCTGCTGGCTTCATGAGCGTGCAACTTCGTCTACGCTCGTCTTCATCGTGAGCGAAGTCGGTAACTTTACCTTCACACGCATGTCTTATACTCACTGGAGTGGAACTCCTCCTCAATCTTGTCTGGGCCTCGATCTCGCTATCGCTTGTAGTTTGCTGGTTTCGATCAGCAGGTTCTTCGCGCGCGAAGCTCGAGTGGGGCGTGGTCATCGCCTTAGCGCTCTTGATTGTGTTGCTGTTCCCGGCGATCTCCATGACCGACGATCTCGTCGCCATGAATACGCCCACGGAAGTGGAGCACATGCTGCGTCGCGGTGAAGCGCCACTGACTCACACGACTTCGGTCAGTTGGCTTGATGCGGTCACGGCAATTTTGGTGATGTGCGTCATTAGCTCCGCCTCGCCGGGTATCTATTTCTCTCGCATTTATTTGCGTGCATTCGCCACGGCTCTCCGCACTGCTTTCGTTCGAACTCTCGGCGTCCGGCCGCCGCCTGCACCGGCTCTCCTGGCAGTCTGAGCAGAGCGCGATTTCTCCGCAGCTCTGGGTGCTCCAATCAAATTCTTTTGAAGGTCGGCATGACACTGAAAGTTCAAAGTGCATTGCGCCTCGCGTTGTTGCTTTTGACGCCGTCGCTATTCGCACAAACGACACCGCCATCCGTGGCTCCTCTCACGATGCAGCAAGCGGTAGAACGCGCGCGGCTCGGCAACCCCGCGCTTATCGCCGCGCGTCAGCACGTCTCCGCCGTTCGAGCAGCTGAAATTACGGCGGGCCTGCGTCAAAACCCGAACCTCACGCTTTTGGGCCAGGGGGTGACACTGCCGGACATAAATCCAATAGGAAATCCCTATTACTACTCTGCCGGCGTGTCCCGCGTGTTTGAGCGCGGACAAAAGCGTCGCTGGCGTCTTGAAAGTGCGACTGCAACCACCGATGTCACTGAGAGCCAGCTCCACGATCAGGAACGGCAAGTCGTGCTCAGCGTCAGGCAGGCCTTCACAAACTTGCTCGCCGCCAAAGCGGCTCTTGCGGTCGCTGAAGAAAATCTGACCGACTATAGGAAGACGGTGGACCTCAGTAAGGCGCGTCTCGATGCTGGCGACATCACGCGAACTGATTTCGAGCGCATCGACTTGCAGCTCGCACAATTCGAGTCTGACGCAGACAGCGCACGATTGAACGTGCAGCAGGCGAGCGCGCAGCTGCAGTTGCTCTTCGGCGTCGATCGGCCTGCGAAGACGCTGGATATCGTTGGAACCCTCGACCTGCCCGTCATCCCGCTCACCATGGATGAGGCTGAGGCGAAGGCGCTCGCCGCGAGGCCGGATTATCTAGCTGCACAACAGTCGGTCCGGCTCGCGCAGGCGAATGCAAAATTCGCGATCGCCGGTGGCACAGTCGATCCGACGCTAGCCAGCGAGTACGAGCGAAGCGGCATAGACAACACGTTTGGAGTGAGCATTTCCATTCCGCTGCGAATC
>DATMOZ010000194.1:0-3945 GCA_035567995.1 Acidobacteriaceae bacterium | reverse complement strand
AGAAAGGTAGACAATACGGGCAAACGCCGTTCAATATCTTCGCCTGCTCGATACCACTGAATCAAAGTATTGAGAGCAAATCGGTGTCGGAAATGCCGCATGCGGCATTTGCGCCAGAATGCCGAGGCCAGGAAAATGCCGAACCGCAATCTGAAGACTTATCGGAAGATATTGGAAGACAGGCGCTTGGCGATGTCTTCCGGTTCTTGCGACTCGGCATTATTTTTCGATGTTCGGCAGCTGCCTCTATAGGGCGTTTAAAAACTCGAGTAGCTTATCGCTTGGTCGGAACCGAGCCTGCTTACCGGTCAGTGGTCTGGTTTTGGCAAGCGCTGCCTCCTTCAGCGCGAGGTGGGCGTGCAAATAAATTTGGGTTGTTTCGACATTTTCGTGACCTAACCAGAGCGCAATAACCGAAGTCTCGACACCGGCCGCCAGCAATTCCATGGCCGAACTGTGCCTCAAGGAATGGAACGTCACTCGTTTTTTGTTCAGCGTCGGACACCGTTGCCGAGCGATGGCGACGTATTTGGCGAGCAAGTACTGCACGGCATCGGAACTGAGGCGCTCTCCTTGGACGTTGGGGAATAACACGTTGGTAGTTCCCCGCGCCGGTTCCTTTAACCAGGATTTCAAAACACCGACGGTTTGTTTCGTCAACGGCGTGCATCTTGTCTTGCGTCCTTTGCCATCGCACTGAACATGCGCACCGGTACCGAACACCAGGGCCTGTCGACCGAGACTCGTCACCTCTGATAGACGTAAGCCTGTCTGCACTGCTAACCGCAGCAGTGCATGATCGCGGCGTCCATTCCAGGTGCGCTGATCCGGAGCCGCAAGCAGTGCCTCGATTTCCTCCCGCATCAGAAAGTTAATCATCGGGCGAGCCCGGCGTTTGTTCTGGATCGCAAGGACGCGCTGAATGTGCGCAGATTGCGAAGGCTCTTCGTACGCAGCATACCGGAAGAAAGAGCGGATGGCCGTCAGGCGCACATTGCGACTGCTAATCGCGCTGCCGCGTTGTTGCTCCAAAGTGTCGAGAAACGCACTGATCAAAGGCGCATCGAGGTCCGTAAGGTTTAAGCTGGAGGGAGACTTCCCGCACTGCTCATGCGCAAAGTTCAAGAGTAAACGGAATGTGTCCCGGTAAGAGGCAATCGTATGTGGACTGGCTTGTCGTTGAGCCATCAAGCGCTGGGTGAAGTAACTCTCCAGCAAGGCCGGCAGGGTGGGCGTCGCGTTCATGGTTGCACCTCCCAGCGTTTCTCCAATCGCCGAGCTGCCTGCTGCAGGAGCTCGGAAGTCCCTGACAGGTACCAGAATGTGTCGCTGACATGCCCATGGCCCAAGAAGGTGGAGAGTACTGGCAAACGGCGCTCGACGTCCTCGCCCGCTTGATACCACTTGAGTAAGATCTCCGTCGCGCAGCGATGACGAAAGTCTTGCAGACGAGGTCCGCGGCTATCCAATCGACCACGCAGCCCAGTTTGACGTGAGAGTTGATAAAAGACACGACGAACCGTGGACACTTCGGGCGGTCTGCCGCTGGCACAGAGCAGGAAGTTAGCGACAGACGGCGGATTTAAAGCGCATCTCGCTGCTGCGCGTAGCGCGCGAGAGCGCGGCACGCGGACGCATGAAGAGGGACCAGACGTGTCTTGCCAAATTTGGCCCCGCGTATAGTCAGCAGACCGTTTCGCAGATCGACATCATCACGGGTGAGTGCGAGAGCCTCACTGATCCGCAAACCGGTCACTGTGAGAAGCCCAAAAAGGCAGCGGTAAGTTAGCCCCCGTAAGCCGCCGCTCGGCGCCAGACCTCGGGCTGCCTCCATCAGTCGCCGAATTTGCTGCTCACTATAAAGGTAAGGCGTGGCTCGTTGCGCCCGGAACGGTAAGATG
Source organism: Acidobacteriaceae bacterium (assembly GCA_035567995.1). Taxonomy (GTDB): domain Bacteria; phylum Acidobacteriota; class Terriglobia; order Terriglobales; family Acidobacteriaceae; genus JBBPYY01. Next base: position 2,044 of record DATMOZ010000194.1, on the reverse strand, counting down.
CCTAACGGAGGAACCTCCGTGCGTGGATCCGCGCCGCTGCAATAGCGCGCGAAAACACGTACGCACATCAGCCGTTCGGCCCAGGTGGCGGGTTGCGCATCGGCAGGCTCCATCGCCCACGTCAGCGCCAGCTTAGTCGTAATATAGGTGGCCTTCTGTAGCTCCATAAAAGAGACGAAGCGCCTCAAGCGCCGCTCCTCGTGCCGCATCTTGAAGCCCAGAAGCCGCCGCATCCGAATGTAATCCTGGGCCGATTGTTTGAGCGATTTCATCGCCCACCTCCCGGCCAACGCAGCGCCAACGGACGCAAGGCGCAGACATCAACCTTCGCATAAATCTGGGTCGTGTCCGGATGTGCATGACGCAACAGCTGCCCGATCTCGCCCAGAGAGGCTCCCTGCCTGAGCATCTCCGTGGCAAGCGAGTGTCTGAATACATAGGCGCCGGTGTGCGGCGAGTCCACTCCCGCATCGGCCAAGGCGCGTTGGACAAGCGTTGAGACAGCGCAAGAGTTGGCAAAGCCCACCCGCGGCGCATGCTCTCGAATGAACAGCCGTCGGCTTGTGCAGCGCGGTCGTCCTTTCCTCAGGTAGGCGGCGATCGCGTGGCCGACCTCCGCGGACAACGGCATTTGAACCCGCTGCCCGCCCTTGCCGCGCACCATCAGATGAGCGCCTTCCCAATCGATGTCATCGAGCGTCATAGCGACTACTTCGCACGCCCGCAGACCGAGCCGCGCCAGCAGCACCAAAATCGCATAGTTGCGCAGGCCCACGGCACTGTGCCGATCGCAGTGATCAAGCACTTGCTGTACTTGTCCCGGCTGAAGGAACTTCGGTAACGTCGATAGTGACCAGTTCGCCACCGTGGGCACACAGGCGGCAAGGTCTGTCGTAATCTCGCCGCGGTATCGCAGGTATCGCAGGAAGGCTCGTAGTGAACCGACGATGTGTTGGGCGCTACGGGCGCTGCGCTCGTGAGCGTGGCGTCGAATGAATCCCGTGACATCGGTGGCAGACAGCGCAGACAACTCAAGGGAACCGCGGCCGAATCGCTCCCGAAGGAACTGATGCGCGAAACGTGTGTAATTGCACTGAGTCGATACTGACAGCCCCCGCTCTTGCGACAGATATTGCCTGAATGCGTCGACCACAATCTCGCGTGGATCAACCACAATCGGCACCGTCTTGTGGGTGACGATCTGCCGATCACGCAACATACCGAGAAACTTGTACGGGACGAAGGACGCGCCGCGATATGTATCGACGAAGCGCTGTCGAGACTGAAGGTAACGCTCCACAGTGCACTCATCGACATCGCCTGCATCCAGCCTTCGGCGCCTCAACCACCGACTTAAGTCAGCAACGATGTGCAGATGCACGTAAGTTGACCCACGTGAATAGCCCTGCTCCCGCAGGAGTGCTTCATACGCATCCACATGGATACCAAGCGGACCTTCGTGGTGGCGACGGACCACACTCGGAAATTTGAATATTGCGCTCGTAGTCATATCTCCTCGCCTCTACCGGTGAGGAGAAGACATCAAATAATGCCGAGCCCGCGGTCAGCAACTGGGCCGCAAAGACCGTTCAAACGCCTTCATGCGGCATTTTCCTGGCCTCGGCATTCTGCCTGAAATGCCGCATGCGGCATTTGCGGCACGCTTTCGCCGTTCATCGTCTGGTTGCCTGGTATCGCCAAGGGGCTGACGTGCAACGCTTGTTGCCCCAACTGGCCACCTACCTGGGCCACGTACACCTTGCCGCCACTCAGCGTTATCTCTCTATGACGCCGGAACTGCTGCAGGAGGCCAGTCACCGCTTTGAACGTTACGCCGGGGAGGTTGCCCGTGGATAATACCACACTGCTGGGAACCTGGATCCGACGTTTCCTGCTGGAACATCTGGTCGCCGAGCGCAATCTTTCCCTCAACACCCAAGCCAGCTACCGCGACACGCTGACATTGTTGCTGCCGTTTGCCAGCAAGCAGATAGGCTGCGCCATCGATCGCATGACCGTGGAAGAGCTGACGCCGGAAGTCGTC
>DATMOZ010000193.1:0-8655 GCA_035567995.1 Acidobacteriaceae bacterium | reverse complement strand
CATGTTCGCGGTGCAGATAAATAGCACCTTCGACAGATCGAACGGCACATCGAGATAGTTATCTCTGAACGTATTGTTCTGTTCCGGATCGAGTGTCTCCAGCAGCGCCGATGATGGGTCGCCGCGGAAGTCTCTGCCCAGCTTGTCGATTTCGTCGAGCATGAAGACAGGATCGTTCGTCTCCGCCCGGCGCAGGCCCTGCATAATCTGCCCCGGCAAAGCGCCGATGTAGGTACGGCGATGTCCGCGGATTTCCGCCTCATCGTGCATACCGCCAAGCGAGATGCGCGCGAATTTGCGGCCGAGCGACCGGGCGATGGATCGGCCAAGCGAAGTCTTACCTACGCCCGGAGGTCCAACAAAGCAAAGAATCGGCCCTTTCATATCCGGCTTCAGCCGACGCACACTCAGGTAATCGAGAATGCGGTCCTTAACGCGCTTCAGATCGTAGTGGTCCTCGTCGAGAATCTCTTTCGCTTTCGCGATGTCGACGTCGCCGCCAGAAGCTTTCGCCCATGGCAGCACAGCCAGCCACTCGATGTAGTTACGCGTCAGCGAATAATCCGGCGACATCGGAGACATACGCTCCAGCCGCTTCATTTCCTTCAGTGCTTCTTTCTTCACGTCCTCAGGCATGCCGGCGGCTTCGATCTTCTCGCGCAGATCTTCAGTGTCTTTCTGCCCGTCGTCGCCCTCGCCCAGTTCCTTCTGGATCGCCTTCATCTGTTCGCGCAGATAGTAGTCGCGCTGCGACTGCTGCACAGAATCCTGCACTTCAGATTGAATCTTGCTTCTGAGCGTTTGAACTTCCGCTTCCTTCGCCAGGTGCTTGGTGATGCGCTGCAGACGCGACATCACGTCAGGCGTCTCGAGAAGCTCCTGCTTTTCAGCAGTAGTTAGAAACGGCAGCGAAGCGGCTATAAAGTCCACCAGCCTGCCGGGCTCATCGATGTTCAGCGCGATCGTCTGCAGTTCGTCCGACAGCGTCGGCGAAGCCTGCACAATCTGCTGAAATTGCTGCTGCACGTTCCGCTGCAACGCTTCTAACGCGGATCCTGCAGGAGGCTTGATTTCCGCAATCGGTTCCACCGAAGCGGTCATGAATGGAGAGATCTGTGAATACTCACTAAGACGAACGCGCTGCGTGCCTTCGGTAAATACGAACAAGCTCTGATTTGGCATCTTGACCACTTTGTGAATGGTCGCCAGAGTGCCAACAGAGTGCAGATCGCTGGGTTGAGGGGTGTCGTTGCGCGCATCGCGCTGCGCCACCACGACGATGTTCTTTTCTTCGCCGAGTGACTGGATCAGCTGGATTGAGCTTTCGCGGCCAACCGTCAGCGGCAGAACTGCATGTGGAAACAGTACTGTATCGCGGACAGGCAGCACGGCAACCGCGCGGTTTGATCCGGAAGGCGCCTTGCTGGGGTCCCTTTCGGGCTCGCCGGAGGAGTGAATGCTTGAGGTTTCGCTTGCCATTGAGTGTCCTTTTGTCAGGTAATCATATATAAGATGCTTCACTTCCTGAAAGGTCGCATCCCCACCAGAGCAAGTTCTCGCCTGCGTTCAGCCGTCATTTCCGGACCGTAACCCCTCAGAATTCCATGAGTTCCCGCTCACCGCTTTTCCGGCAGACCACGGCAACTAATCCGCGCGACCCTGCACCTTATACCAACGTGCAGGAACTATCTTCAGGAGAGTAAAAAATATGCTGTGGACCATCTTCGTAATTCTGCTCGTGTTATGGCTGATTGGGCTTGTCAGCTTCCATGCGATTGGCGCCTATATCCACATTCTTCTCGTCATCGCAGTTGTCGTCCTCCTCATCCAGTTGATTACCGGGCGACGCGCGGTCTAACCGGCTCATCTTAGTTAGGAGCAGTACAGCAGTACTCACTATGAGCTGCGAAACAGTAACTGGTTTTATTTCCCCAAACGCGGAGCTGGATCCGCAGACAGGAGTACTTGTTAATGAATACAGACAAAATCACAGGCAAAGTTGAACAAACCGTCGGAAAGGTGAAAGAAGGCATCGGCGAAGCGGTCGGCAGTCAGAAACTCGCCAATAGCGGCGTAGCCGATCAGGTCAAAGGCGCTGCCAAAGAAACATGGGGCAATGCCAAGGACGCTGCACAAGTTGTAGCCGACGACAGGCGCACCGAAGCGCAGCGCAAAGCAGATGAGGCCCGCCACACCGTCACCGGCAAAGTCGAACATGCCAAGAACGTCGTGAACGAGAAGATCGACGAAATGCGCGACAAAAACCGTCGGACAGCGTAAACCTCCGTAACACCCGAAAAAGCCTCGTGGCCCTTGCCGCGGGGCTTTTTTGTGCCTCAGCCATGGACGAACAGCGCCGTAGCCACTGCGGCAAAAAAGACAAAGGCGATTACGCCGTTCATCGTAAAAAATGCCGCGTCCATCCGGCTCAGGTCGGCGGGCGAAACAATCAGATGCTCATAAAGGAGCAAAGCGGCGACCAGCGCCACTCCAACATAAGCGATCGGCCCTAACGAAAACAGCGCGCACATCCACAGCAGCAGCGCCAGCATACCGAGATGAAACAAGCGTGCCAGCCCGAAAGCAGCGCGCATGCCGAACGCCTGTGGAACGCTGTTGAGCCCCACTTTTCTGTCATGCTCAAAATCCTGGCAGGCATACAGAATGTCAAATCCCGCAACCCACAACAGCACGGCCGCAGTCAGCACGACGATGCGCCGGTCAAGAGAACCGCGCACCGCAATCCACGCCGCCGATGGCGCGATACCAAGCGCCAGCCCGAGAACCAGATGTGACCAGCGCGTGAATCGCTTCGTCCAGGAATAACCCAGCAGGACGACCAGTACCACCGGAGCCAGCATCAGCGTCAACCGGTTCAGGCGCCACGCCGCCGCTAAAAAAATCGCACTTGCCAAAACCGTGAACCCGCCGACGAACTTCGCAGAAAGCAGCCCGGCAGGCAAAGCCCGGTTCGCAGTCCGCGGATTCGCTGCATCCAGCCGCGCATCCGCCAGCCGGTTGAACGCCATCGCCGCCGACCGCGCAGAAACCATCGCCAGCAGAATCCAACCCAGCGTACGTAGCGGCGGTATTCCGCGCGCCGCGAGCATCGCTCCGGTCAGCGCAAACGGCAGCGCGAAAACAGAATGCTCCCATCGAATCATCTCGAGCGTAGTGCGGATGCTGCGTCCAAACCCCATACCTTCATTGTCGCAAACAGAATTGCTTTTTAGGCACGGGCTTCACCCGCCATGAAAAACAAAAAACTGCCGGAGCATTCCGCTCCGGCAGTTCATCGCACTAGAACTTCAGTCGCTATTTTTTGCCCTTCTCGTTCTCGACCTGTAGATAGTTGTTCACCTTGAAAACATTGGGAACACCGCTGGCCCGGATGTATGCCATGTTCTTATCTGCCTCACTGTCAACTGTACCGTAGAGCGAGACGACGCCATTCTGCACCGAGATGCGAATCGGCTTGCCCGGATCGATCGCGTATTTCTGCAGCGGAGGATAACCGTAGATGGCGCGCGCCGTAGCAAGGCGTATTTGATCATCCATCGGCGAGACCGGATCGACCTGAATCTCGTCGACCACGTCCTTCACTCCTGGCATATACTTCGCCGCCGACAATGCTGACTCCTTATCAACAGGTCCATAAGCATGTCCGCTCAAAACCACGACGCCGTTGTGTACCGACACGCCAATCGCGTTGAAAGGAGTTGTTCCATACCCAACGCGGTCATATTCGATCTTCTTGAGCAGCTTTTCTTGCAGAACCTCATCGGGTACCTCTGTTCCACCGACCTCGATCAGGTTCTGAACGGCGGCAATACCCTTGACATGGTGCACCTTGCGATCAGCTTCTTCTTTGTATGCGTATAGATCGACCGTACCACTGAGAGTGACGACGCCATTTGCCACTTGAACCGTTACATTCTTGAATTTCGAGTCCTTCAGCGCTTTCTGCACATCCTCTTGAATCTGCGCATCAGTTCGGCCCGACGTTGAGGCGCTTTTATCGTCTGCGACGCGAATACTCGCCATCGCGGGCAATGCGGCAAGCCCGGAGAGCAACAATACTGCTGCAAATGCCTTTATCACTTTCATCATTAGTCTTACCTTTCCAGCGCCAGCAGGACGAGGCCGTGCGCACACCTATAGAGAGACGGATTCCAGACAAAAGGATGCGCGAGAACCGTCGAGGTACGACTTTCGACGTAGCCACACCTTCGCACTAACGCTTTTGTTTGCGGAACTTGATCACCGTGCTGAAGACGGCGGACTCATCTCGCTGTATCACCAGCGAGGTATTGCGGGTGATGTCGATCTGCAGGCCAATCAATTGCTGCGCGGTAGAGTTCACGTTCGTCGCATACGTCACCGTCGCGTTCTTGACAATCTTCTGCTCGACTGTGATGCGTGCAGTTGAGTTTCCCAGGGCTCCGACAAATGTCGGGTCGATCTTCACGCTGCCCACACCAAATAGGCGCTGCACACTATTTGACACCGTAGCATTCAGTGCGCCGCCCAGAATCGCATTGGTCGTCGAGTTCGCGCCGGCGGCCGCCTGCTGCTGCTGATAGATCTGGGCTTCCTCCTGCGTGCGGCCCAGCGCGAGCAGAGCGACCACGTCGGCTTGCGGCAGCGGCGGTTCTGAACGATATGTGAGATTCAACTTCTCGACCGGTCCGTGCACCCCAATGACAACGTCATAATCGCGTATCCGCGCCGCGGCATCCAGGTCAATGACCGGCTCGATACGCACTGGGTTTGAGAAGTAAATATCGCCACGCTGCAGCTGATATTGCGTGCCCGCAAACGTCGCGTTGCCTTCTGTGATGGTGATGCGCCCCAGAACCGAGGGATTCGCCACCGTCCCGCGTAGCCGCAGATCGACATTTCCCGCTAGACGCGCATAGCTGTTTCTGAAGTCCAGCTGCGGAGCCGACGTCACGTGTATGTCGAGCCGCACATGGTTCAAGAGCGACTTCGGATCAGGCGGCGCGGTTATGGCTCCTGGCTTACCTGCGAAAGCCGCTAGATCCAGGCTGCTGTTCAGGGCAAATCGCGTAATCAAAATGTCCCCGCTCAGCACTAGGTTCGATTGCGCTCCCTGAAGGTGCAGCTCCGCCGAGGCAATCGAACTGACGCCCTGCGGATAGCGTACGCGAATGTCGGTGCCCTTTACCGTCAGGTCGGCGTAGATACCCTGACGATAGGTCAGATAGCCGCCGAGCGAGAGCTTTCCTCCGCCGGTCTGGGCCGTGAACGACTGCACCTCGAGCCGGTCCCGGTTGAACACGAGCGTCCCGTTCATCTGACTCAGGCCATTTGGAAAATCAAGCATGGCCATATTCGCGTTCACGAATTTGATCTGGCCGACCAGGTCGGGCTTGTTCAACTTTCCGGTTGCGTCGACATTGAAATCCGCGTCGCCCGACGTGACAATCTCTGAATTAAAGCTTTGCGCCAAGGCCAGATTGATGCTGCCCTCAGCGTGCATATTGACTTCATCGCGCCCAAACACTCCAACCGTCCCGTTCGCGCGAAGTTCTGTATCTCGCCCGGTAATGCGCACCGGGTCGAGCTTTACCACTCCGTCCAACAGCGTTGCATGTATCGGTCCCTGACTCGCCAGATCGATGCCGCTCACCGAAGCCGTCAATGGCGTGAACACCGCCTCTCCGTGCAGTTGCTTCGGCAGTTTCAATGGCCCGCTCAGGTCGATCGTGCCGCTCATGTCAGACGTTGCTTTGACACTTGGATTGCCATACGCAGCTACTGCGGGCCCTATATTCAAATGGGTGAAGCTGACATGCACCTGGCTCGGGTAGTCGTCTTTCAACTGAGCATGGCCGTCGATCGCAAACGGCGCGTTGAAGACGCTTGAGCGCGAGGTCAGATAAAGCACGTCCCCCTGGGTATGCAGATCTGCCTGTACGCGTCCTATAGACTGCCCGGCGATCGCAGGGTTATCGACCTGCACGTGGGCGCTTAGTTGTGGCTCCTTCACCGAGCCTTGGCCGTGCGCGGAAAATATCAAAGCGCCCGATAGAGCAAATTTCCCATTCGACTGCAGACGCCTGAAATGAGACAACTCAAAGCCGTTTCCTGCCAGGTCGAACCGGAACGTCTCAGCGCGATGGTCGTACGCGCCGGTGCCGTGTGCCCGCCCCCCATTTTGCAACACCGTGAACTGCGAAACGCTAATCTCACTCCCGGCGAATTGCACGTCGGCATTCAGACTTTTGTACGGCTCGTTATAAGCAGCGCCTCCGGTCAGGGAGAGATGGCCGCCGCCGTTCAAGTTATTTACCGTACCCGCAGCATGTACATTCCCATTCAGAACGCCGGTGATATCCGGCTGCATCCCGGCGAGCGGCTCCAGGTCCGCAATCTGCGCGTTTTTGATGCTCGCCGTAACTTCGATTGCCGCGCGCTCGTCATACTTATACGCACCTTTGGTCGTGCGGTAAGGCTTCACCTTGCCTGCGGCTTGAATGACCGCGGGTCCGCGGACCAGCGTTGCGCTGCCGATCGTCAGCCCCGTCGGCGAATACTCCGCATCCGCGTGCAGCGAATCCCAATGGATCTTGCTGACCTGTGTGCCCGTACTCGCTGTTGATGCCGCCGGCGCGCGACTTGTGTCGAGCGCAGCGCTCTCTTTCGTAATGCCTCCGGCTTTTTTCGGCGCTCCTGCCGGAGGCGGCGGAGTCGCGATCGCAAAGGCCGTGTCGAAATTCTGCGCGTCGACATGCCCTTTCACGTCCAGTTCCTGTGGCCGGCCAGATACCGTTCCGTGAAAGTTCGCGGTGCCTTCAAGATGGACGGGAATGGCCGCCGCGCCCGTCTTGCCGCCCGCGCCAAGTCCAAGCACACGGAAAAGGTGATCGAATTCGCCGAGGTTCGTCGTACCAACATCTGCCTGCAGGTCAGTCTGCGCATCGCCCTTGGCGACGCCGAGCACGCCAGTCACGACGATGTTCGTCGCGGGCGTATGCGCGTCAACATGGCTGACAAGAACGCGGCTGGTGCGGCCCTCGTAGAGCGCCTGTACATTGCCGGAAACAGGAAACTCGCCACGTGGCTGCTTCGCCGGCGGTGTTAGTGCGACCTGCGCTTTCACGATCGCGCTCTCCGGCGTGTCATACCACTCCGCCTCCACCTTGCCGGTCGACATCGTGTCGAACCCCAGATCCTGATATTGCTTCGGCGCGGTGGCACGCAAAACTTCCCGCAGCGAGATTCCCCGGATAGTCGCCTGCAATACTCCATGCGGCTTCGGCGTCGGCTGTGCGGGATTCGGTGGCTGCCCCGCTGGGGCTGCCTTCGGCACTCGCGATTTTTCATGGCGCAGCTTGGAAAGAATTTTCGCGCGTTCAGCCGCAGCACGCTGTGACAGCGTCACCGGTGGCGCCGGGGTGATTGAGTGTCCAGGCTGCAACGCCTGCGCCGGCTGGCGATAATCCGTATACCGCAGAGAGCCGTTGATCGTGCCGCCGTCTTCAAGCGTCGCATACAGATCCGGCAGTGTGATATCGCGCTCTGTCACATGCAGAGACGTCGCCGCATTCACCCCAAAGACCCGCACTACGGGCGTAGCAAAATCGACGTCATGCAGCTTCGTGGTCCCATCTACATTGAACTTGTCCAGGTCGCCCTTCGCCGTCAGGTGTAGTTCAGCCAGGCCGCGACGCACTGCATCCGAGCCCGCCACACCGGCCGCTTCATGCAGGTCGACATTTCCGTCGGCCTTGACCTGGATCGTCGGATGCGAAAAATCATTCAGTAAACCCGACGCCTGTAATGCAGACTGCCCGGTCTTGAACGTGAACGACGACAGAGTCGCCGCATTCCTTGCCAGGTCCAGTTGCGCATCCACTCGCGCATGCACTTCAGGTTGCTTACCGATCTTGAAGCTGAAATCAGAAATGCCCGCCGTTGCCAGATAGTGCCTTCGCAATGTCGAGTAAGTCACCGTCAGCTCAAGGTCGCGTCCCTGCAGATCAAACGGGGTCTTTCTCTGGTTCACGATGACCAACCCGTTGATCAATTCCGTCCGGTCCACCGCAAGATCGAACAATGTATCCGTAACGGACTTATTGCTCTTCGCCTTCGTCTTCGGCGTCGGCTGGTTCGTAGTCCCGTCCGGATAAAGAATCAGGTGCGCCACCGGGTGTTCGGCGTGCAGCAGGCTCAGACCTACCTCAGAACGGACGAGCGAGATGATCTTCGCGCGCACCAGCAGCCGGTCGACATGCAGATAGGGCACCTCATTCGCCGCCTCCAGACCATGCACTGTCAGGTCGCGCACTTCAAATTCAAGATGCCGCAGGGTGAAACTGAACGAACCGACATCGACCTTGCCGCCCGTAGCGTCTTCAATCGTGGAAACCAGCTTGGCGCGGATCCGCTGCTCGAACTGCGGCGTTGTGGAGTACCAGAACCCCAGCCCCACAACGATCATCAGCAGGCCCAGCACGATCGCCAGACCTAAAAGAACAGGATGCCCCTTGCGCCGCGGCGCCTGTGGCTCCGCTTCGTCGACGACCTGTGGCTTTCCCGTGTTGTCCGGCAACATCATTGCGGAGTGTTCTCCAGCGCTGGCTTGTTCCCCTCTTCCGGCGAACTGATGTTCGCGATCGTCGGATCCAG
>DATMOZ010000192.1:0-2486 GCA_035567995.1 Acidobacteriaceae bacterium | reverse complement strand
TTATTTCTCCTGGATATCCTGGATCTTCGCCTATGTCGAACTTGCCCGGACGGGACATTTATCAACACTGCTAATCGCATCAGCCTGGCTTCCGGCCGGTCCCTTTCGAGAGCGACGCTTTTCTGGGTGCTTAACCTTGGCGGGTGGACCGCCTTCGGGACCTTCGTTTGGGCGCTCAATATCGCGGAAATCGGACCCTTGCCCTCCGCAGTGGAGTATCTGCTTTGGGTGGCGTGCGGATTTGCGCTTACTCTTGGCCTTCGCAGGGTCTTCCTGCGCGGCTGCTCGGCAGGCTGGTCATACACGCCCCAGATCGCTCTCGCGGCAATGTTGAGCGTCCTGGGCGCTCTCATCTGGTATGTGGTTGACCTGACGCTGCTGCGCGCAGTCCTCGCGGGCCCGGTTGAAGTGCTGGGTCTCAGCGGGATGTTTGCGCGTGAGGCAGCGGTCGTGGCAGCGCTTCCGCGGTGGTGGCCTCCTATCAGTCACTGGGTGTTGTTCACCAGCCTGCTGTCGGCGTGGTGTTCATTGTACTTCGGCATAAAGGCCGTGCTGGGATTGGAAGCTGAACGCGCTCGCTCGGTCTGCGCGTTGAAACTTGCCGACATTGCTCGGCTGCGTGCGTTGCAGTCGCAATTGAACCCGCATTTCTTATTCAATGCGCTAAACGGGATCGCGACATTGATTCGGGAGGGCGATCGTACCAGGGCTGCTGATACCGTCGACACGCTGAGTGACTTTCTGAGATTGACTCTGCAAAAGCTCGACTCGCCGGAAATTCCCGTTCGCGAGGAGCTTGCATTTATCGAGCAATATTTGCGCATCGAGCGCCTGCGGTTTGGCAGCTCCTTTGGAGCCACTGTGGACGCCGATCCTGAAACGCACGACGCACTTGTTCCGACGCTCATTTTGCAACCCTTGGTGGAAAACGCCGTGCGGCATGGAGTATTGGCACGGGCGCAAGGCGGGGCGCTATCGGTTTCGATACGTCGCCGCGACGAGGCGCTCGTGATAACGGTCGAGGACGATGGTCCGGGACTCAAGGACGAAGTCGCGCATCCTTACGGTGTGGGATTCAAGAACTCGGCCGAGCGGTTAACTGCTCTGTACGGAGATGACGCACACATGTCCGTCGGCGCACGACCATACGGACCAGGCTTCGTGGTAGTTGTTTTCCTGCCATTTCGTAAGGCGCCCCGGATGCCTGCTAACGCGGCACGAGTGGCGGTCGAGGTATGACCATGCGTGCCATAATTGTCGATGACGAAGAGCTTGCGCGTCGCGGCATTCGCACGCTGCTGAAGCGAGCAGGGGACGTCGAGATCGTATCGGAGTGTGGAAACGTCGACGAGGCTATCAGAGCGATCAGCGCGACGGAGCCGGAACTCGTGTATCTGGACGTCCAGCTACAGGGGAACACAGGGTTCGATATCATTGCGGCGCTACCTGGAACGAAATGCCCGCATGTCATATTCGTCACGGCGTTTGACCGCTTCGCGGTGCGGGCGTTCGAGATACACGCGCTCGATTATCTGCTGAAACCTGTCAATGAAGGGCGCTTCAACGCCTCGCTCGCGCGCGCTCGCGCCGCCGTTGAGGGCGTGCGTGACGAGTCGATGATTCGACGACTCTGGCAAATGACAAAAGAGTTACGCGCGTCGCCGAGTCAGAGCGCGTCCGCGGTTGCAGATCGAATACCGGTGAAGTCACAGGGTCGCGTCATTATTTTGAATGTCGCCGACATCGACTGGGTTGGGGCCGACGGAGACTACGTCTCAGTGCACGTCGGATCAAAGAGCTGGCTGTTGCGCGAGACCATCGCGGGTGCGGAAGCGCGCCTGGCGCTTTCAGGGTTCGTGCGAACGCATCGCTCTACGTTGGTCAACATCTATCGGGTGCGAGAACTGCTGCCATTGTCAAAGGGCGAATTTACAATCGTGCTGCTGGATGGTACAGAACTGAAGCTGAGTCGCAATTACCGGTTCGCCCTGGAGCGCTTGCTGGGGAAAAGCCTGTAGACCTTCAGCGAAATGACAGCTGCACGGTTCGCGACCGCACCACACCTAAGCGGGCGTTGCCGCGCAAGTGCGGCAGGCGCCAAAACACCTTATCTCCGCGTCGGGCGATATGGCCGCGCACATGATGCAAGCGCGGTCCGCGGCGTCTAGTGGCGCTCGAAGATTGCGACGCCGGCCACTGGTAGCCCACGGAAATGGGTGCCCGCACTTCGATGTGTTCCAAGAGCGCGTGTTTTCCCGAGCGGCGCCGGGCGCGATTCAGATGCTGCAAGTCCGCAGCCCGACGTTGCAGCCCATCTTTCGCTGCGAATAGCAAGAACAGGGCCAGTATCATCGGCATATCAAACGCCATCGCACCGAGCACCTCGTGTAGCACCATCAGTTGCTGGCTTTTCGTCAGGTCAGCGGCTCGATAGTAGTTAGCCCACACGGGATCGAGGCGGAAGCTGACGTGGCCCAGTAGCTCAT
>DATMOZ010000191.1:0-5974 GCA_035567995.1 Acidobacteriaceae bacterium | reverse complement strand
CCGGAATGGCGACGGCGCAGATGCCGGCTCCGAAGCCGGGGCCGGAATTGAAGAAGCTAGATGTATTCGCCGGGACTTGGACCCTCGACGGAACTATGAAGCCCGGCGAGATGGGTCCAGGCGGATCGATGACCGAGAATGAAAAGTGCGAGTGGATGGAGGGCGGCTTTTACCTGGTTTGCCACTCCAGTTACAAGAGCTCGATGGGCGATGGAGTAGGACTCTCGGTGATGGGATATTCCACCGACGATAAAGCCTACACTTACCGCGAGTTCAACAGCTTCGGCGAATTTGAAGACTCGAGGGGCACCCTCGATGGCGACACCTGGACTTGGATTGGCGAAGAGAAGATGGGCGGCATGGTCACGAAAGGCCGCTTCACCATGAAGATGACGTCCGCGACCTCTTACACGTTTATGTTTGATATGACGCAGGATGGCACCAAATGGACGCCGATGATGGATGGGAAGGCGTCGAAGAAATGACGGTTAAGTGTGTGGCATGAAACCAGGGTTCCTCGCTTCGCTCTGAATGATCGCACTTGGATTGTGACAGTAGTTGGATTGCGACAGCCGTTGGATTGTAACAGTAGCTACCTTGCGGCAGCGGTGCACCAGCCTTCAGATCTTGTCTTCCAGCTATAATCTTTGATTCGGCACTCTGCCGCATCTCTCACCGTAAGGACACATTTTGCTCGACTTTTTAGGCGATTTACGACGGACTCATATGTGCGGAGCCCTCCGCGCTTCCGACGCAGGGAAAAAAGCTGTGCTCATGGGCTGGGTGAACAAGCGCCGCGACCATGGCAATCTTCTGTTCATCGATCTGCGCGACCGCACTGGCGTGACCCAGATCGTGATTAATGTCGAGCGCGGCAAGGCGATCCACGAGAAGGCCGGGGATCTGCGGAACGAGTATGTCATCGCCGTGATCGGCACCGTGAAGCTGCGCGACGCGAACACCGTCAATGCGAATATGCCGACCGGCGAAGTCGAGTTGATCGCCGAGGAATTGCGCATTCTGAATGAGTCAAAGCTGCCACCGTTCCTGCCCTCCGACACGGCGCTGACGAATGAAGAGACCCGGCTGAAGTATCGCTATATCGACCTGCGGCGCGATGCCATGCAGTTCAACATCGAACTTCGCCACAAAGTGGCGAAGGCGATTCGGGATTATTTATCGGCGCAGGGATTTTTTGAAATCGAAACGCCTTTCATGACGCGCTCGACGCCGGAGGGTGCGCGCGATTACCTGGTTCCCAGCCGGGTGCAGCCTGGGACGTTCTACGCTCTGCCGCAATCGCCGCAGTTGTTCAAACAAATATTGATGATCTCGGGCTTCGATAAATATTTTCAGATCGTCCGCTGCTTCCGCGACGAGGACTTGCGCGCCGACCGCCAGCCCGAGTTCACCCAGATCGATTTGGAAATGTCGTATCCACAACCCGAGCGGGTTTGGGAAGTCGTCGAAGGCTTCTTGACGGCGGCGTTTGCCGCCGCGGGCAATGAAATCAAGACGCCCTTCCCGCGCATGGATTATGACGAAGCCATCCGGTTGTATGGGATCGACAAGCCGGACTTGCGCCTGCCGGCGTTCACCGACGTGCGCGAATGCTTTACGGCAGAGAATCTGCAGGAGTTGGCCGTGAACCCGAATCTGCCGGTGATTGCGGTTCGGACGCCGAAGGTCGGTGAGTTGTCGCGCAAAGAGCGGGATGACATCAAGCCGATGTTTATTCCCAAGGGCGGAGCCAAGCTGTTTGAAGACTTTAAGAGGATTGGAAATAAATTCCCCGATGCAGCGGCGGCGATCGCGAAGAAATGTGGCGCGCAGAGCGACGACGGCGACATGATTGTGCTGGTCGCCGGTTCATCGCAAAGCGGGTCATCACAAAGCAGTTCGGCGCAAACGGCGCCACAGCTGCCGGTTTCCGAGCATCGCCATCGCAAAGTCACGCCGCAGGAGTTGGCAATCTATGCGTCAGCCGGATTGTTGCGGTTGGCGCTGGCGCAAAAGTATGCGGAGCGGCATGGCATCTTCAAGAAGACTGGCGATGCTGCGAAAGACTATCGCTTCCTGTGGGTCACGAATTTCCCCATGTTTGAGTGGGATGAGGGCGACAAGCGGTGGAATGCGGCGCATCATCCATTCACCTCGCCGCACGAAGAGGATATGGCGAAGCTCGAGAGTGGGGTCGAGTCGCTGAACGATCCGCTGTCACCGTTGAGCGCAGTGCGGGCGCTGGCCTATGACGTGGTGCTGAATGGGACGGAATTGGGGTCGGGATCGATTCGTATCCACCGGCAGGATGTGCAGAGCAGAATTTTCCGCGCTCTGGGCATGAACGAAGAAGAAGCGCGGGCGCGGTTCGGATTTTTCCTGGAAGCTCTGGAGTATGGCACGCCTCCGCATGGCGGGATTGCGCTGGGCCTCGACCGCATTGTGATGATTCTCGCGGGAGCGGAAAGTTTGCGCGAAGTGATTCCCTTCCCCAAGACGGCGAGGGCCGTGGATTTGATGGTAGATGCTCCGACGCCGGTGGGGGAGGGGCAGTTGCGAGAGTTGGGGATACAGGTGAGGAAGAGCGCGCATTGACGCGAATCCCGCGTCAATGGTACCGCAAGGCTATAGGGATACTTTGAATCGGCGAGTGCTTCGCTGTCGCGAACCACTTGCTCCGCTCAGGATGACAGCGTTGATTCCAGCTTTCGGCGCGCCAACTCCTCCACTCTCTCCAACACTTCATCTTCGTTCAATCTTGTCGAGTCGATGACTACAGCATCCTCCGCCGCCTTCAGCGGCGACGCAGCGCGAGTACGGTCGCGGCGATCGCGTTCACGGAGATCGGCGGCTACGTTGGCCGCTACTTCGCCTTTAATTTTCTGCTGCTCCATGCGGCGCTGCTCGCGGACTACGGGGTCCGCGTCCAGAAAAATCTTCAAGTCGGCGTCGGGGAAAACCTTTGTGCCGATGTCCCGGCCTTCCATGACGATGCCGCCACTTGTGCCCAGCTCGCGCTGACGCGCAACCATCCACGCGCGCACTTCCGGATGCACCGACACGCGCGACGCGGCTTCGGTGACATCGCGCTCGCGGATGCGCGTCGAAACATCGCGGCCGTCAAGCAGGGTGCGGTTTCCACCCATCGTCGGTTCCAGATGGATACGCGATTCCTGCGCAAGCCTTACCAGGGCGGCTTCGTCATCGAACGATGCATCTTTGTCGATAGCTTTCAGCGCGAGGGCGCGGTACATTGCGCCGCTCTCCAGATTCACGTAGCCGAGTTTGCGCGCCAGGCGCGAGGCGATGGTGCTCTTGCCCGCGCCCGCAGGGCCGTCGATGGCGATGATCAGTTTGCGGGGGTTCGGGTTCGTCATCTGCGAACCAGCATTGTACATTGGCCGGACCAAACCTTTATCACAGCGGATAAGGCGCACAGGGTAACCCTTAGCGCGGCCCTCCACTCTTCGGACGCGGTCGGGTGAACGTGCGTGGACGCGCGGGGGGAGGTCCGGATGGCCGTGCGCTAGCAGGCGTGGATGACCGACCGGATCGGCGTGCGGCCGGACGCGACGAGGGACGCGGGAACGGGCGTGGCGGCTGGATGACTTTTGGCGCGGCCGCTTCTTTCTCGGGCGTAATGTGCAGCATCGACCGTCCGCTCACATGAATAAAGCTCAGCTCGCGCGCAGCCAGCAGGGCGTTGACGGCTTCTTTCACGCGGGAGCGGGCGACGAAGTTTCCGAAAAACGTTTCCAGTTCAGATTGTTCGGCGGCGACTACGCAGTCCAGATATTTTGAGAGCAATGCCGATACAGCTTGTTGCACAGAGACGCCTACGCCTTCTTTCACGGCGTCCGGCGACCAGCGGTAGAGCACATCCCAGAAAGACCCTTCGCTCGCTTTGTAGTCGACGCGCGTGATGCGCAACTTGGCGAGTAATTCGCCGAGAGCCTTGTCGAGCGCGGGAAGCGAGACGCTGCCGCCGAGCGCCTCCTGCAGTTTCTGTTTGGAGATAGGACCGTGGCGGACGATCAGATCGAAGGCGTCGCAAGCCAACGGCGAATACGGGGAACGCGGCCCCCGCTGGGGCGCGAGCTTGGGATTGCGCTCGCCCACCAGCGCGTAAAAAAACGGAAAGGCCGAGGCGGCGACGAGGAAGGCGTTGTTTTCGTCGAACACATTTGCCTCATACGCCGAACGCTCTCGCAGCAGGCGGACCATAAGTTCTGTAGCGGCCAGCGCGCGAGGGTCGGAGTAGGCGTGCTGCCAGGTGGGTAGGCGATTGTCGGAGCCGACGAACGCGCCGATGAACGTGGGCACGGGCATGGTGGGGCGGACCGGATACATCAGGCAGAAGCCGACAGCCTCAACGAAGGCGCGCGCCTCTTCGATGGTGCGGATGGGCTTGCCATCGAGACGCCATTTTTCGCGGCGAAGCTGCTGGAGGTCGGATTCAGTCATGGGTAGCAAGCTGGCAATTAGCAGTTGGCAATCAGCAGGAATGCCGCGCAGATGCTAACTGCCAATTGCTAATTGCTGGTTCTCTCAGATTCTCTTGAACGCCTTCTGGATGTCCTTTACAGAATACCGCAGAACCACCGGGCGCCCGTGGGGGCAGGACATGGGGTGGTCGGTTTTGGCCAGTTCGGCGAGGAGCCAGTCCATTTTATTTTGCTCGAGCGGCATGTTCACTTTGATTGCGGCATGGCAAGCGATGGAGGCGGCAATGCGTGCGCGAATTTTTTCGAGGTTGAGGGATTGCTCTTCGCGCGAGATTTGATCGAACAGTTCGTGGAGCATGTGCTCGACGGCGGCGGCTTCGACCCCGGCCGGGGCAACTTTTACCGCGACGCTGCGCGCGCCGAAGGGTTCGGCTTCGAAGCCGTTGTGTTCGAGTTCGTCGGCGATCTCGGCGAAGATGGCCTGTTGCGCGGGGGAGAGTTCTAGGACGATGGGCATGAGCAATCGCTGGCTTTCGACTTTGTGCGTCGCGCGCTGCTTGAGGATCCGTTCGAAGAGAACGCGCTCGTGGGCCACGTGCTGATCGACAATCCACAGGCCGTCTTCATTCACCGCGAGAATGAACGAGTTGCGGATTTGGCCGAGGGGGCGGAGGGTAGAGAGCGACTCGAGTGTTGAATCTTCCTCTCGCACGTCGAGCGCGGGAGCGCAGCCGTTGTCAGGAATGGAGTCGAGGAACTGGTGGTTGAACGCACTTTCGTGAAGGCCACGCGCGACGGGAAAGGCGGAATTAGCCTCGACCGCAATTCCACCCTCAAATTGAAAGCGCGCGGAACTTTGAAGAAGCTGGGGGGCCTCCAGAGAAAATCCCGATCCGGCTTCAACCGCACCGGTGAGATCGTAGTGAGGACGCGGCGCCTCGCCCGCCGCAACAAGGTCGGAGGGGGAAATCCAGTCACGAGCTCCGGGTGTAAGCCCGGTGGAGGCAGTGGCGTGAGCGCGAATTTCTGTGGTGAACTGGGGCACGGGGCGCGCTTTCATCAGGGCCGCGCGAACCGTGTCGCGGACGAAGTCGTGCATCGCGGTCGATTGGCGAAAGCGCACTTCAGTTTTTGAAGGATGGACGTTCACATCGACCTCGCCCGGCGGCATTTCCAGAAACAGCAGGACGACCGGAAAAACCGTGGGCGGAATAATGTTGCGATACGCCTCGGTGAGTCCGTGCTGGATGAGGCGGTCGCGAATCAGGCGACCGTTGACGAAAACGTAGATCGAATTGCGATTCAGCTTCTGGATTTCGGGCTTCGAAACGAAGCCGTGAAGGCGCATTTCGCCGGGGTCGGCCGGCTCGCTCACCTCTTCGCCTTCATTTTCACTTTCTCTGCGGCGCCAGGGCGGAGGCTGCGGCAGGCCCACCCGCTCGAGTTTCTGCACCGCGGCTACCGGAATGAGTTGATCCAGAGTTTCTTTGCCGAAGACCTGGTAGACGCGCTCGCTGTATCCCGCAACC
>DATMOZ010000190.1:0-9838 GCA_035567995.1 Acidobacteriaceae bacterium | reverse complement strand
TGCGCCACACCTGCGGCCGCAGCTCATTCTGCGCCCCACCTTGCAGTGTCTCCGTCGCCTGCCCGTACTGCAGATCGATGCGTGCGCCATAACGCTGCCCAGCGAGCGGATTCGCCGCATGCTCGATGATCAGCGAAGCCTGGTTGATGTTGAAGCTGTTGCTGGTTACGTCATACGCTCGCAGCAGATTCACCCGCCCGATCGGAGCATTGAAGTTGTACTGGTAGTAGCCATCGATTCCGACGTTAAGCGTCGTGCCGTTGAGAAAGTCCAGCGTCGCTCGATCTTCTTTTGTGAAAGTCGGCGCGACGTTGCTCTTCAACTCCTGGCTGGCGCTGTCTAACGCGACGGCCGAGTCTCCAGCAGGTGTACTAATGGCGTCCCGGTCCGCCGGCGCTTTCGGGTTTTCAAGTTTTTCGAGTCGATGCTGCAGCGCGATAACCAACGCTCGCAGTTCGCGTATCTGCTGCTGCGGATCGCCGCTGTCGGACTCGCGCGCCTGACCCAGCGTGCCGAGCGGTATAACAGCGAAAGTGAGAACAGCAGCCATCGCGATGGATACATACCTCGTGCGTGTGTGATAGATAGTGAACAAGGTGAGCACCTCGCCCCACAGTCTAATCACTTAATCCGATTGGCTTGGTCCGGCATCCTATCCGCGGCGGAGCAAGCGACCTTCATTACGCCACCTTGATTTAAGCGCCTCAGGCATAAAGATCGCGTTCGGTTTTCGTAAAGAATTCGTAACGCATGCCGTGCTGGTCTGCGAAATCACAGACCAGCACAATTCCCATGCGCCTCTGGTGGAGGGCCTAAAACTTGTAGATCATGTCGGCGGCAAAGACGAGCTGGTTGCGGCTTCGCCCGCCGTTGTATCCACGATTGTCCCAGGAATGGTCGAAGCGCAGCTCCGGCCGAAACATAACTGTGTTGCCGATGTACTTAGTGAACGCAAGCGTGTTCTCGGTGTACTTACCGGGGATGCCGGTCCGCTGTCCCTTTTTGTCGTTCAGCAGGTCAGAGCGAAAGATCATTGCCAGTTTGGGAGAGATCTCCTTATTGACATAGTTCACAAGGGCATACTCTGGCGCGGTACACCGCAACTGACCGGCGTGGCAGAACGCTCCGTTGGCTCCGATTTCAGTTGGGACCGGATTCGCAACATTACCGGCCACATTCGGCACGTCGCGCTCGTACATGATCCAGCCTTCTGTTGCCATGTGCCATGTCTTATTAAACTTGTGATACCAGGTCGCGTCGTAGTGCTGCAGATTGTTGTACGCGTACCTGCCGTCATTGATTCCGTTGGCACACAGGTAGTAGTTGTTATTCGCGCTCTTGGTTGTGTAATCGACGCACGTAATGCCAGAGAGCTTTGCATCATGCGACCACGGCGCCACGTCGTGGCCGGCAGAAAGACCAAGCTGCACCAGCCATTGATCGTTCAGCTTCACGGTCCCGATGATGCCGGTATCGGTGAATGGATCGATTGTGTAAAGCAGAGAGTGCGTGAAGTTGTAATTGTTTGGCGCCAGCTGCGCTTCGATGCCTGGCACCGACAGAAAACGCCCGATGCGAATGTTCAGGCCCTGGGCAACTTGCCCCCAGTACAGGTCGGCGTACTCAAGCACAGGGTCAAATCCGTATTGCTTGTTTGAGAGCAGAAGCTGCTGACTCAGATAGTCTTCTGCCGTCGTGAAACGGTAGTCAGTCCCGTAGAACCCGGTGATGTGATAGCCAAAGTCGAAGCGCTCTTTCTGCACCGTATTCGGCAGCCGCTCTATGTATATGACCGCCTGATTAAGGTGAATTTTGTTGGGAAAAATCGCGTACGACAACGGAAAATTGTTGTGGCCCGAGGTGCTGAAGTTGACGCCCGGAGCGATCCAGCCATAGACCTTGGTGCGGCTGTTCTGTTTTCCCAATGCCGTCATCAGGGGATACACGCCGCTGTCGGGAGCCCCGATATCGGGCGACCCTCCGTAGCCCCAGTCGGAGTTCGGAAATGGTGGAGAATCGAGTGGCGCCGGCAAGCCGCGCTTGTGGACCGATGGAGCGGAAGCGTTAGTCCCCGCCCAATCCTGCCGATAAAACTGCGCAAGACGTTGAAAGAAATTGCCCCGCAACTCGTTGGACTGCGACGTTGAAGAACTTTGCGGCAACGGTACCGGCTGCAACTCAGCTGGCACACTACTTGAGCTGACACTGTCCGTGGGCTCGGTTGTCGCGGTTGTAGTGCGGTCCTGCGCGGCCACGGTCGCGGTGGCACCTGTCAGACATAACAGCGCCGCCGCAGCATTCCTGCTGAAACGGCGTTTCCAGATAATGTTCATTTGCTCCCTTGCATTTGCCACGATGTCAATCCAGCGGCTTAGAAGTTAGCGTATGAAACCTGGCATAAAGATCGCACAAGCAGGGCATAAAGAAATCGTAACTAACAGCCCTCAGTCGTCGGACAAAAGCGATAGCCAACCCACGGTTCCGTCACGATATACCGCGGTTCGCCGTCCAGTTCGATCTTCTTGCGCAGCTGGCCGATCGCGACACGCAGGTACTCCGGTTGGTCGACCGCCGCCCCGCCCCACACCGCGTTCAGCAACGTACGATGCGTCAGCACCTGCTCCGCGTGCTGTGCAAAATAGCGAAGCAGCTCAAACTGTTTCGGCGTCAGGTGCACATTCTCGCCGCGCACGGTCACACGATGCTGCGCCGCGTCGATCACGAAATCACCCAGCGTCAGCAGGTCGGGCTGCGGCAACGCGGAGTAAGCGGCGCGGCGTAGTTGCGCCCGCAACCTCGCCTGCAACTCCTGAATGCTGAACGGCTTCGTGACGTAATCGTCCGCGCCCGCATCCAGCGCGTCGATCTTCGCCTTCTCCTGGTTGCGCACGGAAAGCACAATAATCGGAGTCTCGGCGACCGCGCGAATTTCGCGGCACAGTTCGACGCCGCTCATCTCAGGCATCGACAGATCGGTGATGACGATGTCGGGCCGCCATTCGTGAAACAGCGTAGCGCCATCCGCTCCGTTGCCCGCGATGCGCACGTCGTATCCCTGCGTGAAGAGGGCCGTCTTCAGAACGCGCGTGATCTGCGCCTCATCATCAACAACAAGCACCTTAGGACGGGGCTCGGTGTTCATTCGCGTTCACCACCTTGCGTCACAATGTGCACATCCACCGCCGGAACCTCTTTTAGAAACCGCTGTACAGCAGAATAATAAAGATACTTGCGCAACCCCTTCACCGCCGTGCGGCCGAAGATCACCTGGGTGATGCGCTTCTCGCACACGAACGCCGCAACGGCGGACCCGATGTTCTTCCCTTTCACATGCACAATTTCAGCGCCTAGATTCTCAGCGAACTGCAAATTAGCCGCCAGTGAGCGCTCCTGCTCAGGCGTGCGGTTGCGCTCCGTGTCCACATGCAGGACGTAGAGACGCCCGCCGACGGCTTCCACCAGGCGTGCGCCGCGCGCGATCAACATTTGCGACTGAGGATTTGAGCTGATGCATACCGCAACCCGCTCGCGCACTGCCCAGTTGTCCATGATGTGTTTGCTGTCAAGGTATTCCGTCAGCGATTTGTCGATTGTCTTGGTGACGTGTTGCAGCGCCAGCTCGCGGAGCGCGATCAGATTCCCGCGGCGGAAGAAATTCGCGAGAGCTTTGTCGGCGCGATCTACCGGATAAATATCGCCACGGCGCATGCGCTCCTGCAACGCTTCCGGGGTCAGATCGGCCATCACGATCTCATCGGCGCGCTGCATCACCCAGTCCGCGACGGTCTCGCGGATCGTCACCCCGGTCACGCTTTGCACCATGGGCGTAACGCTTTCGATGTGCTGCACATTCAGCGTGGAGAGCACGTCGATCTTTGCGTCGAGTATCTCGAGCACATCCTCGTATCGTTTGCGATGCTTGCTGCCTTCAATATTCGTGTGCGCAAGTTCATCGATAAGCACTACCTGCGGAGCGCGCGCGATGATGGCATCGACGTCCATCTCCTCAAAAACGACGCCTTTATATTCAAGTTTCCGCCGCGGCACCGCTTCCAGCTTCGCCGCCAGCTCTGCCGTACGAGGCCGGCCATGCGCCTCGATAACACCGATCACGACGTCTTCGCCACGCTCTTTACGGCGAATTGCTTCGCTCAGCATGGAGTAGGTTTTGCCCACTCCCGGCGCATAGCCCAGGAAGAGTTTGAAGGTCCCGGCCTTCTTCTCAGGCGCGGCGTGTTCGAGCCATTGCTCGGGCGTCTTTACGGGCGGACTTGAAGAAGGTCGGTTTGGCATAGGTCTAAGATGAAACAGTGAAACGGACGTTGAATCGCAGCCTGCTCGGCTATCTCTGCGCGACAGCGATTGTAGGCGTGATTGTACGCGTCTACTTTCATCATCTTCACGTCAATGCTACGACCGTCGCACTCTCGCTGCTGGTCGGCATTCTGCTGGTAGCCAGTGCGTGGGGCCTCTGGACCTCCATTTACATGTCGGTGCTTTCAGCGCTCGCTTTCAACTATTTCTTCCTGCCGCCATTTCTTACCTTCAGTGTCGCAGACCGGCAGAACTGGGTCGCGCTCGCGGCATTTCTTGCCAGCGGCATCATCGCGAGCAATCTTTCAGAGCGCCTGCAGCGCGAGGTGCGCGCGTCCAACAACCGGCGTCGCGAAGTCGAGCGGCTTTACGACTTCACGCAGAAGCTGCTCGTTACCGACAATGTCATCGATCTGGTCAAGTCAATACCCACGCACATTGCCGAGACGTTTAACTTGTCCGGAGCGGCGTACTACTCCGTGGCCACCGACCGCGTCTACCGCTCCAGTCCCGACTTTATGGACGTCAGCGCGGCCGATCTTCGCGACGCGGCGTACGCATTCGACCACGTCCATCGCCCGCCAGATGTAACGCTGGTCCCAGTTCGTTTCGGCATGCGTCCGCGCGGGGTGATCGGTATCGCAGGCGCGAAAGTATCGCCTGAAACGCTGGATGCGATTGGCGGTCTGGTCGCAATTGCGGTCGAGCGCGCAGGCGCGTTTGAAACCCTTAGCAAAAGCGAGGCGGCACGCGAAAGCGAGCGGCTGCGCAACGCGCTGCTCGACTCTGTCACCCACGAGCTGCGCACGCCCCTCACCTCCATCATGGCGTCTATCACCAGCCTGCGTTCAGACGAAAAGCTCGATGCGGCATCGCGAGGCGAGCTGATGGCTGTGATTCAGGAAGAAACTGAGCGGCTCGACCGCCTGGTCGCGCAGGCAGTTGAAATGGCAGAACTCGATGCCCGGCAGGTCGTGCTCGATCTCGCACCGCACGACATTCGCGAAGCAATCGACGAAGCGATCGCCGACGTCAAGCTGAGCGAAGCGCAGCACCCCATTGAAGTTCGCGTGCCGGACGGACTGCCACCCGTGACAATCGATCTGGCGCGCATGACGAAGGTGATCCAGCATCTGCTCGAAAATGCGGCGAAGTATTCCCCGAACGGAAGCCCCATACAAATCAACGCCGAAATGAACAAGTCGCGGCTTCTGGTCAGCGTCGCCGACCGCGGCCCGGGAATCGACGACCTCGAACGAATGATGATCTTCGACAAGTTTTATCGCGGACAAAGCCAGCGCTACCGCGTGCAAGGCACCGGCATGGGCCTTGCTATTGCGAAAGCGATCGTCGAAGCGCACGGCGGCACCATCGACGTCACCAGCCAGCTGGGCCATGGATCGGTGTTCACCTTTGCGCTTCCGGTCTCCGTCTAACCGCCCGATTTGCGTTGACAGATGTCATGCTGCAGCATAATCACAAACCATTATGAAGATTTGCCGTGCACTAGGGCTGATGATCCTGTTCGCGCTCAGTTCAAATTTGCTACTGGCGCAGGAAGAAGTGCTCGTGCTGAATGGGCGGCATCTAACTGTGGATCGAGGCAAACACACGCAGGTAGCTTCAACGTGGCAAACTCTCGACGACCTTCAGACTTGCTTTTCCCTGCTCAAGGTAAAGCAGGACGTGACCAATGAATTCAACGCCGCTTACTCTGAGCTCTTTCTCGGCTTAGTTGTGGGTTACAAGAATGTAGTGTGGGTGAATGCCGGTGAGGGCCACGTCGTCGAAAACCAATACGTTCAGCCGCCGCCGCCAGAGTATCAGGAGAACCTGCAAAACCTGGTGGCTGTCTGCAAGTACATCGCCGCCGACTCGCATGCGACAGATGACGCGCGAAACATCGCCGCGCAGTCGCTCGTAAAGGATATTGCTCTGAAAGCACAAGACTGTCGCCACTTCAGCATGGGGCGGCTCATAAACGTAAGATTTGAAACTCTCAAGGACGCCAAGAATAGTAACGGGTACGAGATTCTCTATAGCTGGTCGCCCGACGGCATTCACAGTGGCCCAGAGCTTCGCGCTCCAACCCTGTCCAGTCCAGCCGAAGCTCAGCTGGTTCCCGGAATTTTCACGATACGAGCAAGAAAGTCTGTTGGCGACAAGATGTACATCACCCAGGCGATCCGGATACCAATCGCCGGACGGGAGACGGTTCTTTGCCAAATAAACGTCCCTCAGTAGAAAGAGAGCCGACTGACCCGCGACGCATTCGCAGCTTCGCAACCTTTTTCAAGAACTACATGAGCGTCTCAACGCTCGTAACCGCTGCACTGCCGATCCCGGTGGCGGCCCTTCACTTGATACCGACTTACGAGTCGCAAACAAAATTCCTGTCGACTTATGCGTCACTATTCTGTTTCTTGATTCTCAGTTTCGTGTTCTACCTTAGGCACTCGCTCGCAAGAGTAATGTTTGGAAGACTCGATAAGGAAAGATCTCTTGTCTTGTCACTTACTCCTTTGCTCCTCATTCTTCTTGCAGCGTCTTCAGTCGTTGCTTATCATTTCGCGCTGCAACAATCCCTGGACGAAGCTCGAACCATCGCAATTACAAAGGGGCTTCCGTTTGACACAGATTCGCTGTTGAAGACCACCGATCTTTCTTCCGTACCCAATGCCACTAAGCTCAGCTGTTACTTCCTGGGAATCTTCATCTTCAGCGAAGCGGCGTTTCTCATCATGGCCTTGAGAGAGTATCTGCAAGACCTGCTCGGCCATTCGGACGCGCAATTGATCGGCTCACGACCCCGCTAACGGCAGGACTTCCAATCTATTTCAGCTTTGCGTGCAAAGCCTCTATTTGTAATTGTTGAATACCTTCTTGAATTGTCATCGGGCGCACCTGCATGAACCCACTATGCGATTCATGCTGATGAATGCTTATCGTCCTAAAAAATACTTCAGCCCCGTTCAGGTCGACATCTATCCGCGTGCTCTTCCACTCGGTGTTAGAAAGAGCGCGACGTTGTGCTCCGAAACTGGCGCCACGGTCAAGATGTCCGAGCAAACCATATCCAAAATCCACCCGCTCGCGCAGCGTCGCGGCAAAGGCGACTAACCGCTTTTCTTGCGAGTCCAGTGTCAACGTCCCACTTATTCCACGAAAGATAAGTGCTTCTCGAAACGGGGGCGTAAAGCTCGGGCTCGGGTGAAAGTCGCACACCAGCGTGCCGCCGTCATAACGGCTCAGAGAAAAAATGAATGCATCAGGAAACAGCGTGATCATCCGTATTGCCTTCTGCTGATGCAGATTTCTTTCATGGTCGGGTTGAGTCGCTTTCAGGCGCTTTTGCTCGTGCGCCTCTTCCGCAGGCGTCAGCGGATGACCATCGATCATCTTTACCCGGTAGACATTTCCCTCTTTAGTTTCGATGACATCGCGCGTTTCCCTCGGCCCGGTCCCGTCCCGGGCCACGCTCTCGTAGCGCCAGTCGCCGCGAGGCGCAGCCAACTCTGTCGTCACCATCTCTCGCACCATCGACGCACAATCTTGAGCGTGCGCCTGGACGAGCATCATGCTGCATGCGGCGAAACCTAGTAAGCGGAGAAGCGAAAGAGGAAGGCCCCTCGACGAGGTTGCTTTCATGAGACACGCCCGTTCATTCAGGTGCGCGGTGTCTCTGAACATCCACACCATTCTGTCGATCAATTATAGAAGCGCGTAAGGAAGGCTTAATACGAGGCACTTAACGCCGAAGCCATGCGAGATTCGACTTACCGTTTCTCCACTGATTAGTGACGCGCTGGCGACTGTGCCCATTCCGGAGTGGCCAACTCGATTCGCCAAATGGGCCCGCCCTCGAAGCGCGGCCCCTCTGATTTAACGAACGCGGGAACCTCGCCTCTAAAAATCCAGACGTGTGTGTCCGGCGGTTGTTTTCCGAGCACCGGCGCGACCACCCCGGCTAGGCCGCCGATCTCGACTTTCACCACATAGCGCGTAGCTTTGCGCCGGGAACCGGCGACTGAAAACGTATCTTCTCCTTGAGGAGAGATCGCAAGCTTCACGATCCGCGGCTTCGGCGTGCTCACAACAAAAGGCAGCCTCGTCCCCGGAGCATCAGGACGAAGGTTCGTCATCAACGTGAAGATCACTCCGTTGGCCAGGTCCGGCGCCAGTTCGAGATGCTCGGTGGTTACCTGCTCTTTGCCGCCGTCCACGTAACGGGTGGTGACCTGCCCGGTTGATACCTCAATCGAGAGATCTACCGGATGCGGGAACGACGGGCCCTTTTGCACATGGCGATCGCTTATCAGTTGAAATCTGTCCCGTTGAGAGAACACGGCAATTTCGTCGTCGATGGAACCGTCCTTGAAGTGAAAGACAAGCTGCAGCGTAACCCGGTCGCCGCGTACCTCTTGAACCAGGTCGCCTGCTGCTATCAATTCACCCTGCATCGTGCGCAGCGTAAGAAAGCCATGCAGGCTTCCCTGGGGATAACGCACAGCCACCGGTTCTGCAGACAAAACCCCGGCATAAAAAAATGCCGCCGAAGCGCACAGCAATACCCGTGACCACACGCCGAAACGTTGTGCGATGACGCGATTTTTCAAGAGTTTCTCCGAGCGCTCGCAAGTACTTGGATGCCGCGTGCAGGGTTCGCTTTATCCGGAATATTTGACTATCGAGCGGATTTCCGGACTACTCGACATGCCCGTCAGACCGCACGCCTCCTCTTGCTCTTGACCCTGGCAGTGTTCTCGAAATGTGGGAGACGCGAGATTGTCCGTCGAGAAGTATAAGGCGGTCCGGACATACGACTACCATAGTCTGAGACCTGAGGGAGCCGATGTCCTCGAACGAAGTCACTGCACCCCGCCAGCACGCATCCACCGGACCAGCGCTGCCGCAACTGCCTGAGCCAACCCACGCTGAGCGAGTCCGCACGCTCGTTTCTCTATCTTCAGTCGCCACCCTGTCGACCCTCTCCCGTAAGCACGCGGGGTTTCCCTTCGGCTCGCTGATGCCGTACGCCCTCGACCGTGCCGGTCGGCCCATCTTTCTCATCAGCAACATGGCCATGCATACCCAGAATTTAAAGACTGACCCGCGAGCCAGCCTCTTCGTCGCCCAAGCCGGTGCAGATGGCGATCCCCTTGGCGCCGCCCGGGCCACCCTGGTTGGTGATGCCGAACCGGTGCCCGAGGACGAGTTAGCCTTTGCCCGAGAGCTGTACCTTGCCCGCCACGAGAATAGCCGCTACTGGGTCGACTTCGCCGACTTCAGTTTCTTCCGGCTCCAGCCCATCGACATCTACTACGTTGGTGGCTTTGGCGTGATGGGGTGGGTCGATGCACAGGACTACGAACGGGCCTCGCCCGACCCGCTGGCGGAGGCTGCACCGGGCATCCTCGCCCACATGAACGCCGACCATGTGGACTCGATGATTCTGCTGGCGCGGACGCATGCGCAGCTCGAAGCGACCAAGGCGACCATGACCTCGGTTGACCGCCTGGGCTTC
>DATMOZ010000189.1:0-2635 GCA_035567995.1 Acidobacteriaceae bacterium | reverse complement strand
GCCAGCGCTCTCAGGAAAGGTCCGTGGCTGATGCTGAGTTCCAGATTTCCACGCGCGAGGCGTTCCTTCCGGGTGAGCACCACAGGAACAAAGCCCACCTGCGCCGCGTTAAGTTATTCAAACATCGCATCGAGTGCTATCATGGGCGTCGGACGCGGCTTGCTGCTTTGGCTGTTGGGCGTGCCCCTGCCGATCATCATTCTGTTGGCTTTGTTCTGGCATAGTTAAGGGTTCATCATGGCAAGGCGATATTCACGGGGCGCGTCCAAGGACGTGCGGCGCGCAATGCGAAAGCGCAAGCACGGAACGCTCAAGCGCGGCAAAGGCGGCCGTGGAGGCAAGGTCAAGAGCCGCAAACAGGCAATTGCGATCGGGCTTTCAGAAGCCCGCAAGAAGGGCAAGAAGGTCCCGAAGCAGCGCCGGAAGCGATAGCACGGGGAGCGCGTGCCAGCGGCGCGTTACACGAAGCCGCTGCCGCCTATCTCAGCTCCGGGCTTGAGCCATTAACTGCTTGGCGGGCAACGAATTGCCGCGAAGCATGAGAGGCAGCGCGTACCAGAGCGTCACCAGCACGACGAGTGCTCCAATGCCTAATCCTGCCCCTAGCAGGCTGCTGAAAAACTCGGTTTTACGACTGATTTTCTCAATGTTTGCGACGATGATAAATGGACAAATGAGTGGTGATCCGCGCCGAATGCGCGGGAATCGGTATTATATTGCATCATGTTCTGCACTCCAGACAGACTCATCCCGCTGCGTTCAAAATCTTCGGGATGCGAACGAGATTGTAGGCGGTCGCCGTCAGCACGAAGAACCATTCGACCAAGTCCCGTCCGCAGTGGCGGGTCTTGCGCAGGCCGCCCACGGTCTTCATCCAACCGAAGGCTTCTTCGATTTGCTTTCGCTTGATCGCGCTGATGCGATAACCGGGATGACGGGTGGTGCGCGAGTCGATGGCCGAGCGGCGGTTCTTATTGTTCTGCGACACATGCGCCGTGCAGTCGCGCGCACGACAGCCAGCGACGAAATCGGCTGTGTCGTAGTTCTTATCGCCACCCACCGTGCTTGCCGGGCCGGCATTGTCGTCGATCATGTCGAGGGCGGTGGCGCGCTCGGCGGTGCCGTTGGCTTCGGTCAGCCGGGCATCGACGATGAGCGCATTGCGGTTTTCCATCATCGCATGCCCCATGTGGCAGAGCTTTGCTTCCTTGCCGGCACCCTTGCGAAACAACCGAGCATCGGGGTCGGTGGTCGAGGAATGCGTGTCATTCTTGCGCTTCTCGCCATGGAAGTCGCGTTCGGCGTTGCGCCCTCCGCCGGCGGCCGGCGGGCTGCCACCGTCTTTCGGGACGAAGCTCTTCATGCTGGCCCAGGCCTCGATGAGCGTACCGTCGACCGAGAAGTGCTCGTTCGACAACAGCTGCCGGACTTGCGGCAGGTTCAACACCGCGGTCATGAACTTGCGCGCTATATCGCCGTCCAGCAGTCGATCGCGGTTCTTACAGAACACGGTAGCATCCCACACCGGATCGTCGGTCGAGAGGCCTACGAACCAGCGGAACAGCAGATTGTAGTTGAGCTGCTCCATCAACTGCCGTTCAGAGCGAACCGTGTAGAACGCCTGCAGCAGCAGTGCTCGCAACAGCCGCTCCGGCGGGATCGACGGTCGTCCTTCGCGCGCATAGAGTCTGCTGAAAGCCGGCGACAACTTCCGCAGCGCTTCATCCACGATCTCGCGGACAGCTCGCAGCGGATGGTCCGCCGGAATCCGCGTCTCCAGAGAAATATAACTGAAAAGAACGTCAGCTCGCTGATCTTTGCCGCGCATCGTTCCGCTCTTCGACTTGAGGCTGCAAATGCACAGAATCACTGATCTACGGAATCACACCCGAACAGCAAAATCACCAGCTAAATTGAGTTTTTCAGCACCCTGCTAGTGCTGTTGATTCTGCCGCCTTCGCGGTCGCAACATAAAGATCACCCGCGATTCCGAGGGCCAGCGGAAGAGGTGCCGCAATAACAAAGGCCGATCCGAT
Organism: Acidobacteriaceae bacterium; assembly: GCA_035567995.1. GTDB lineage: Bacteria > Acidobacteriota > Terriglobia > Terriglobales > Acidobacteriaceae > JBBPYY01. Next base: position 599 of record DATMOZ010000189.1, on the reverse strand, counting down.
TCGGAAGAATAGAGAGGTATCCTCCCCGGCAAACGTGATCCGGTGCAGCGCGGCAGGGGTCATGAGCAGAACGACCGAGAGGGCCACGGCACAAAGCGACACGATGTGAATGAGCCGTGAGCTTGCAGCGAGCTCCTCGAATGAGCGGTGCAGCGTCTCCTGGGCTCCCGGTAGGATCACGCGGGCCTCGGTAAGCATTTGCTCGATCTTTGCCGGCAAAGGTGTCGGCTTCTCCTCGGTGCGTTTCATTACATCATCTTCCTTCAGGAATTTCAGGACTACTTCCAGAAAGTACCAGAAAAAGGCGGCGACCGCGCAGAAGGTAACTCCTGCAATCATCCCAACCTTCTCGCCGTAGAGATGTTCAAAGACGATGTACACAGCTAGCCCGAGACTGATCCCAAATGGCAGCAACGCCGCACTGGCAAAAAGGCCGCTCGTGCGATGAATTCGAATCGTGTCCTCTCCCTGCTCGACGATGCGGTGTTGCATGGAAGGTATTTACACGGCGGCCGACAAAAAGCTGTCCACCATCGCGCTGCCGGCCAGCTGAAAACCGGATAGGCCATGGCGCTCATTCATTTTGTTGTGCATCGCAA
>DATMOZ010000188.1:0-4811 GCA_035567995.1 Acidobacteriaceae bacterium | reverse complement strand
CAAAGAATAAATCGGGAAAGTTGGTCGGGACAGGAGGATTTGAACCTCCGACCCCTCGCCCCCCAGGCGAGTGCTCTACCAGGCTGAGCCATGTCCCGACGCGGTGACAGACCCCTAGTTTACAACAGCGAAGACGCGATTACTTCGTGGGTGGAACGTATTCTCCGGGCAGGGCGGTGCCTTCTCCGAAGAAAAATTGCTCCATCTGCTCCACGAGAAATTGCTGGGCTTCCTTCGTCCACGGCTGCAGGCGGTACTCGTTGAGCAGCATTTTCTGGCGCTCGACCCACTCGTTCCACGATTGCTTTGAGACGTTGTCGTAGATCTTCTTGCCGAAATCGGAATCGAAGGGCGTTTCGTCGAGGCCCTCGGCCTGCTTCTTAGTGCGCGAATCAAGAACCATGTGTGCCATGGATAGATTCTATCGTTGCTGGGGTTTTGTGGCGGATTTCCTGCATTTTTCGCGTGGTTTTGCATGGTCCACAGTGGTTTTTGGGATGGATTTTGCGGGTTTTTGCGTGGGTTGCCAAAGGGCGAAATCGACGGGTGTATGATCGGCTCCGCTTGTTGAAGCAAAAAAAAATCGCGAGAGGAAATTGCATGAAAACAAGGACGATGCTGATGACTCTGGTGGTGCTGTTCGCTGCCGTCACCGTGTGCTTTGCGGCCGAGGACGTGAATATGGGCACCTGGAAACTGAATGAGGCCAAGTCCAAGATTGGCGCCGGAGCCCCGAAAAATAACACAGTCGTTTATGCGGCTGCGGGCGACAGCGTGAAAATCACCGTGGACGGCGTCGGCGGTGACGGCAAGCCCCTGCACACCGAGTGGACGGGCAAGTTCGATGGCAAAGACTACCCCGTGACCGGTGATCCGGCTTCCGACATGCGAGCGTATACGCGGGTTAACGATCACACCCTGCGTATGGTCGTCAAGAATGGCGGCAAGACTACCTCGACTGGTCGCATCGTCGTAGCGGCAGACGGCAAGAGCCGCACCGTCACCGTCAGTGGAACTGATTCCAGTGGCAAGAAGATGAGTTACACCGCGGTTTACGACAAGCAGTAGCTGGCGAAGCTGAGGTTCCGACGGGCTGCGGAATGCGGCCCGTCGATTATTTTGCGCGGTGTTTCTTCTTTTTGTCGCGCAGCCGCGTCTTCTTCGATTTCTTGCTTGCCGCTTTTTTGGGTCGCCGCGCCGGCTCGCCGGTTTCCTTTGCCGCGATGCGGCCGGTGTCCTCGACGAGGGCAAACTGCATGCGCCGTTGCACGCGGTCGACACGATCCAAAATAACTTCGACGTGATCGCCGATCGCGTACCGGCGGCCGCTGCGTTCGCCTACGATCTGGCGCGTATTTTCGCGGAAGACGAAATAATCGCCGGTAAGCGACGTGATCGGCACAAGGCCTTCGATAAAGATGTCTTCGAGTTCGACGAACAGACCGTACTTCGTGACCGATAGGATGAGGCCGCGGAACTCGTCACCAACGCGGTCCTGCATGAACTTCATCTTCTTCCAGTCGATCAGCTCGCGTTCCGCATCGTCGGCGCGGCGCTCCGACTGGCTGGACTCCTGCGCGATAAGTGCAAGCTCTGTTTCGCCGACCGGCGGAGCGATCTGGCCAATACGTAACCGTCGATGTTGCAAATCCGATCCAGTAGCAGGAGCGCCCTCAGCAAGCACCGCTTTCAGAATGCGATGGATGATGAGGTCGGGATAGCGGCGGATAGGTGATGTGAAGTGTGTATAGCTGGCTGCAGCCAGCGCGAAATGGCCTTCGTTGACGTCAGAATATCTTGCCTGTTTAAGCGAACGCAGCATGAGATACGACAGGATCCGCTCCTCTGGCTTGCCTGCAAGCTTTGCCGCGAGACGCTGATACATCTGCGGCTTGATGTCGATCTCTTCGACGACCTCGTGCCCGCGCGGCTTAGGCCCGCGTCCGCCGCGCTGCTGGAACTGCCTGCGCTCGCTCTTCATCTCGAATTTGCGCACCGGCAGATTGCCAACGCCGAGTGTGTAACCGAAGCCGGCAGCGACTTCTTCGAATTCCATGACGCGCTTGGCTTCGGGTTTCTCGTGGATGCGATAGATGCTTGGCACGAGCTGTTCAAGATGGCCGGCAACGCACTCATTCGCAGCGAGCATGAACTCTTCGATCAGGCGGTGAGCCCAATTCCGCTGAGAGCGAACAACGGCGCGCATGTTGCCCTCGGGATCGAACTGGATCACGGGCTCCGGCAGATCGAAATCGATCGAGCCGCGTTTGGCGCGCTTTGTATTGAGGACACGCGCCAGCGTATACATGCTCTCGAATTTGGGCACGAGGTCGGAGAATTCCGCCCGCGTCGCTTCGTCGTTGTCTAGAATCGCCGCAACCTGCGTGTAGGTCATGCGGCGCGCGGAGCGAATCACGCCTTCGCAGAGTTCATAGTCGAGAAGCGCACCCCCAGCGTCGAGATGCATGACGCACGAGAGGACGAGGCGGTCTTCGCCTGGCCGCAGGCTGCAGAGATCGGTAGAAAGCTCGCTCGGCAACATGGGAATAGCGCGGTCGGGGAAGTAAACAGACGTGCCGCGGAAGCGCCCTTCGCGATCGAGCGCGGAGCCTGGAGTGACGTAATGGGCTACGTCGGCGATGTGGACCTGCAGCGTCCATGTGCCGTCGGCGTGCTCCTCGGCGAGGACTGCGTCATCGAAGTCGCGCGCGGTTTCACCGTCGATTGTGACGATGGGCAGTGCGCGGAAGTCGCGGCGTTGCGTGCGGGTTTTCTCGTCCGCGGGGCGAAGAGCGCGTGCTTCTGCTAGAACGTCGTCAGGGAACGTATGCGGCAAATGATGCTTGCGGATGACGATCTCGACGTCGACGCCGAAATCGTCCTGATGGCCGAGCACTTCAATGACGCGGCCCCGCGCCGGACGTGACGGCGTCGGCCAGTCGGTGATCTCAACATCGACGGCGAGCCCATCGAGCTCTTTCCAATCGTGATCACGCGCGTGCGCTTCGTCGCCGAGCACGCGATGCGGTGTTGTGTCGGGACGGGCCTGGGGAATTTCTGCACCGGGCGGAATCAATATCGGCTGCATCATGCGCTCGTCGAGCGGAGTGACGTAGTTGCCCTGCAGACGTTGCCAAGGTGCGTGCGCGTCGCCGGTGCGTCGCTGCTGCGCAGCATGGCCGCCATGAGCTGAGTGAAAAATACCGACGACGGTCGGGTTGCGGCGGGTGAGAATGCGCAGGACGCGACCGGAGCGGCGGCCGTCGGCCTTGGGCGGGTCGAGCGAGACGAGCACCTGATCGCCCTGCATCGCGCCGTGCATTGCATCGGGCGGGATGAAAATGTCACTGTCGGATGCGGTACGTTTGCCCTCGACGCGCACAAAGCCGAAGCCGTCGCGGTGAACATCCAGGCGGCCAGTCGCTTGTTCCTTCTCGCTACGATGCGCCGCGGGAATGGCCCAGTGATCGCGATCCGGCTTCTCGAGAGCGCCGCGCACTGTCATCTTTGCAAGCTGCTCGAGCAGCAGCCGGCGCTCGCGTCCCCCGCCAAGACCCAATTCGCGAGTCAGCTGTTTGTAGTTGGCACCGCCGGCACCCGACCGCGAAATGCGGCGGAGGAGTTCCGAATCGGTAAACCCTGTCGGTGAAGTTTTACCTCGATTTCCCACAAGAAGACTTTACGGGAAGCGGGGAAGGGTTAATATGTGCGCAGGGGAGAGAACCAAAAGAATCGCGCAAAACACCGCGCCAACCGAAAGGAATTGAATTCTAATATGTGGAAACCCAACCAGCCCGGAAGCAGCCCGCAAACTCCCACACCAGAGCCCGTGCGTCCGGCGGCAACTCCGGTGCAATCGCATGAGCCCGTCGTAGCGACAGTACCCGCCCGCAACAACAGCGCGGCTAATGCCACACCATCCGGGGATCAGGCGACTATCGGAAAGTCACTCGTCGTGAAGGGTGAAGTCTCGGGCTCCGAGTCGCTGTACATCGATGGCAAGGTAGAGGGCGCCATCAATCTCGCGGGGAATCGCGTTACCGTCGGTCGAAATGGGCAGGTAGCGGCAAACATCTCGGCTCGTGAAGTGGTCGTGCTCGGCAAGGTGCGCGGCAATATTCAAGCCAGCGACCGGGTCGACATTCGCAGCGAAGGCTCGCTTACCGGCGACGTGATCGCGCAGCGTATCAGTATCGAAGACGGCGCTTACTTCAAAGGCGGCATCGATATTCGCAAGCCGGGACAGACGAAGGACGAAGGCCTGAGAGCATCCGTCCCGAACACCCACAGCAGTTCCGTCGAGACTGCCGTCACGGTTTAAGTCTCGTCTTTCAACGGAGTTTGAGATGCCTCGGCTCGGGCCGGGGCTCTTACTTGCGCCGCAGGCGGTCGAACAACGATCCCGCAGCGGAGACGCGCATCCACTGCGTCAGCAGCAGGTAGATCGCTCCATATGGCAGCAGAACCGCTGGTCCAACCAGAAGCGCGGCATGAAAAGGCGACACGCGCTTGATGCTATAGCCGCAGCCGGCGGCGACGAGTGCCGCCAGCCACATCTTCGCGATCCGGACCAGCGAATATGGGACGACGCCGATGCGCTGATGCAGGGAATGGCGCAGCAGGAGAAACTCGATCCAGCCTGAAATTCCGGCGGAGAGCGTCAGTCCGGCGACGCCCCAGCGCTGATCGATATGCAGCAGACGCGGCAGAGGCAGCGCGCACAAATATCCAAGAACGAGCGTAAGTGCGACGCGTATCAGCGCAAAGTTAAGCGGCGTGCGCGTGTCGCGCAGCGCGTAAAAAGCCGACGA
>DATMOZ010000187.1:0-2444 GCA_035567995.1 Acidobacteriaceae bacterium | reverse complement strand
CTTGGGTGATCAGGGCCGAGGACTTGGCAGGTTTCGCCAAGGGAAAGCGCCGGAAGCCTCCGCTAACACAAAATACCACGCAGCAGATCTTTGACTTTCAATGAGTTAAGCCGAGGTGCATTATGAATCGTGACTGCTCGGACATACAAAGATCGAAAGCACGGTCAGATATCTCGGCATCGAAGTGGATGATGCACTCGCAATAGCGGAACAAGTTGATGTCTGAGATACCAGGGCAGAGCGGACATGCTCTGCCCGCCCTCTGACCGCCGGTTTGCGCCAGAAGCAGACTCACGCGATGCGATAAAAACGTCTATCCATACAGTTCGTCAGCCCTCAGCACCCCGGCCAAGCGCATGCCGTCAGCGACACGTTCGCCATCCCGCGAGATAAGTTGGATTATCACTTCGTTCGTTGAAAGCGCCACGCCAGCGGCGGATGGTGAAGCTTCGGTCAAGCGCAGTCCCGCTTTTACGGTGGCCCTCGCCTGTTCCAGCTCTCCAAGGCGCGCCAAGACAGCCGCGCCGCCATCAAACTTGTTAGCCCATAGATGGGCGCCGTCCAGCCCCAGAAGCAAGCTCCGTCAAATGCTCCGCGCAGCAAAGTAAAGATTTTTGACTGAACTCTACCTTGACCCTTTTGGCCGGAATGGTTCAACATGTCTGCGCTCGGTCGGAGCATCCACGTTCGCGGAAAGGGCTGCGCCCACGACAGAAGACCTACCGATGCAGATCTACGGTTCCCCCTTATCTGCCTGAGCGAACGCAGGTAACCGATAAGGGAATCTGTCATGGCCGACGCGCTCGGGTCCTATCCGCAATTTCGTCTCAATTTCGAACAGCAGGGCAAACGCGCTAAGGATTTGCTCAAGGCAGCGCGCGCCGGCGAGGCGGAAGCACTCGCACGCTTCAAGTCGCCCCCAAGGCTCGCCGAGGCCCAGTACCTGATTGCGCGGGAGTTGCGGTTCGACAACTGGGCCTCAATGAAGCGCCATATCAGTGAAATGACTCTGGCACGCGAGGCAATGCATGCTTCGGCGCCCGACAGCGATCTTCCAACGCTCCATATCCGTTGCGGTCATGATCTGCAGGAGTCGCTGAAGGAAGCCGGCTTCGGCGGCGATTACTACGTCGATATCTACCCCTATATCATTGGGCCTGTGCGCGAGGGTTCGGGGTACCTCGAGCAGCGTGCGCGCCACATTGTCGACTGTTACGGCGATCAATTCGATCCGCCACTGGAATACGAAGGGCAACTTCGATCTCTCAAGGACAAGGAGCGCGAGCTCCACGATTCCGCCGATTACGAGCGCGTCGTGCTCTGGTTCGAACACGACGTCACCGACCAGCTGTCACTGATCCACCTGCTGGGACATTACGCAACACATCGGCGTCCATCGCGGCTGGAACTGGTCAGCATCAGCGACTTCCCGGGCGCCAGGCGCTTCACCGGATTGGGAGAGTTGCCGCCTGAAGCGTTGCGCCTGCTGTGGACGACCCGCAAGCCCGTCAGCGCGGCGCAGTTGCGGTTGGGCCTCGACGCCTGGCGCGCATTAGCCAACCCCGACCCGCTTCCGCTCGCCGCGATCATGCGCAGCGCTACGCCGGCGCTGCCGTTGCTCGCTCGTGCCCTCCATCGCCATTTGCGCGAGCTGCCCTCCAGCACCAATGGCCTGTCGCTCACAGAGGAGACAGCGCTAACATTGATGGAGCAGCCGCTCCCGCGCCGGGGTGGCAACGTCAATCTCGCAAAGATCTATTCGGCGATGCACTGGGACATCGATCCGCTTCCCGGGCAAGGCGACCTTCATGTGCGAGATCGCGTGCTCAACATGGAAGGCGCGAGTGCTCGCGTTTTCGAGCGCCGCGCCGGCGTCAGACCCGGCGGTAACTCGCGGCCGCCCTGGACGGATATACTGAGCATCACCGATCTCGGGCGTGCGGTCCTGAAAGGCGGGTTTGATTTCATGTCACTGACACCACCGAGCCGTTGGGTTGGCGGCGTGCAGATCGGAGCGGGAATGCCCGACTGGCGCTGGGATTATAAAGCTAGAGACGCTGTGCGCCTGAGCAGTTGAGGCCGCCCAAAATGAAAAGACAACGCCTTTTCTGCCGCTGCGCCGCCGTCGTTGCGCAAGTTGTTGTCGATAAGGAGACTCATCTACAGCTTTCAATGACCGCCATAGACGGTGGCGAAGGTCAGCTATTGGGTCAAACTCGGAAGTCGGCCCGCTTGAACGGCATGTCTGTTCTACCCCCAACAGCAGACGTCGTCGGACCACCGCGGCGTGTCCGGGTTGTGCCGATAGTGTTGCAAAAGTCGAAAATCGAACGACGCCAGAAATCTCGCAAACGTTGATGTTTGGACGACTCCATCGTTGCAATGCTCTGTAGCGCGGATACGAAGCTCCGTGGTCGTTTTTCTGAGAAGCGATGTGGTCCCTC
>DATMOZ010000186.1:0-2142 GCA_035567995.1 Acidobacteriaceae bacterium | reverse complement strand
GCCTCCGGCACACCGCAGGACATCATGGACTGTCCGGGCTCGCTGACCGGACAATACCTGGCGGGCCACAAGCAAATCACATCGCGCTCTGAGCCACGTCCGCCCGACAGCAAATGGATCACCGTAGAGGGCGCGCGCAGCCACAACCTCGACAACATCACAGCGCGCTTCCCGCTCGGCGTGATGACCGTTGTGACCGGCGTGTCCGGTTCTGGCAAGAGCACGCTCATCAATGACATCCTCTACCGCGCGCTCGCAAAGCAAATCTACGGCTCGCGCGAGGAGCCCGGCGCTCACACAGCCTTAAAAGGCGCCGACCAGATCGACAAGGTCATCCGTATCGATCAATCGCCCATAGGTCGCACTCCCCGTTCCAATCCGGCGACCTACACGGGAGTCTTCACCGCGATCCGTGACCTCTTCGCGATGCTGCCGGAATCCCGCGAGCGCGGCTACAAACCCGGCCGCTTCTCTTTCAACGTCCCCGGCGGACGCTGCGAAACCTGCCAGGGCGAAGGCCAGCGGCGCATCGAGATGAACTTCCTGCCCGACGTCTACGTGCTCTGCGAAATTTGCAACGGGCGTCGCTACAACCAGGAAACCCTGGCGGTCAAGTTCAACGGCTACTCCATCGCCGACCTGCTCGATCTGCCCATCGAGGACGCGCTGCCCATCCTGCAGGACATTCCCGCGGTTCGTCAGAAGCTGCAAACGCTGAACGACGTCGGCCTCGGCTACGTTCATCTCGGCCAGTCCGCCACCACGCTCTCCGGCGGCGAGGCCCAGCGCATGAAGCTGGCCCGCGAACTCTCGAAGCGGCAGACCGGCCGCACCCTGTATCTGCTCGACGAGCCCACCACCGGACTGCACTTCGATGACGTCCGGAAACTCCTTGAAGTTCTCCATCGTCTGACTGATCTGGGGAACACCGTTATCATCATCGAACACAACCTAGACGTTGTGCGTAATGCTGATTGGATCGTCGATCTCGGTCCAGAAGGCGGAGAAGAAGGCGGCCGTCTGATCGCAGAAGGCACGCCCGCACAGGTTGCAGCTGTGGCTGAATCACACACAGGACAGTTTCTGGCGCAGATTGGCGTCACGCCTCAATCCGCCGGCAACGGCGCTTCTGGATCAAAGCCTGTCAAGGCCGCATCAAAAAAGAAGCCGGCAAAGCGCAAAGAGACGGTGCAAGTTCAATGAGTGACAGCATTTCTCAAGTCGGTCCCACTTCCCAAATCGATCCAGAGGTTCGTCCATCCATCGAACCCCTATCCGATACTGAGATCGCCCACGAAGAATTTGCAGCAAGTCAGGGCGTTCCAAATTTCCTGCATACCTTCGTCTTCTTCCTAATCGCACTCGTCGCACTGCTCGCCGCGCAATCCTCGCTCTACGCCCTTGCAGTTTCCCGGCATCTGTTCGCTGGCGAATCCTCCGCGCAACTGCAGCACGAACCGCTGCTCATCGTTCCATCGGAAGCGCTCGCCTACCTGCTTTCGATCGCCGCCGCCGCGCTCATCTTCGGCTTGTGGTGGCATCGCTCATTCAGTAGCGGAATTCAATGGAACGCTCGAACAGCATTGCGGCGCGCAGGCGCGCTGCTGCCGTTCGGCTTGCTGCTCGGCCTTCTGCTTGAGTGGCTCTCGAGCTATCTGCCCGTCCCAAAGCAACTGCCGATCGATCAGTTTTTCGGCACCCGCACTGAAGTCTGGCTCGCCACCATCTTCGGAATCTTCATCGCGCCGGCATTCGAAGAGATCGCCTTCCGCGGTTTCCTCTTGCCCTCGCTCGAACGCTTCAGCGGTCGCGCAATCGCAATCTTCGTGACCAGCGCGTTGTTCGCCGCCTTGCATTCAGGCCAGCTCGCGAAAGCCTGGGCCCCGCTTGTAGTCGTCTTCTGCGTCAGCGTAGTGCTCTGCGTCGTCAGGATCAGATTTAAATCCGTCGCCGCTTCAGCCCTGGTCCACGCCGCATACAACGCCTCGATCTTCGTGCTCGTGTTTATCGGCACAGACGGCTACCGGCACCTCGACAAGCTCAAGACATAGCAGCGTCTAAAATCGAAATCGACGCTATGACCGATTCCGCGAAGAACCGCGATTCCCTGCTCCGTCTTCTGGCCCAGCTTTCATTCAAGCT
>DATMOZ010000185.1:0-5897 GCA_035567995.1 Acidobacteriaceae bacterium | reverse complement strand
CGAACGAAACTTGATGTTCGGGTTGTGCTTCGACAACACCTTCGTGATCGCCGCCGTCAACGTCGTCTTGCCGTGATCAATGTGACCAATCGTCCCAACATTTACGTGCGGCTTACTGCGATCAAATTTTTCCTTCGCCATTTCCTTTTTCCTTTTTCCTTCTGAACTACCAAACTTTACGAACTGCTAAACCGTTGACCAACCGAGCCGATAAAGTGCTCACTCTCGGTCAAACTCTCAAACTCGCGGTCGAGTGTTTCGTACTCCACCGCATAATCCTCGCGAAACCTCTCGAACGCTTCCCGTGAGTGCCAGGTGTCGAGCGTGTAGAAGCTGCGTTCGTCCTTAACACTTTGTGCGAGGTCAGTGCCTTCGAATCCTGACGCGCGGCTAAACAGCCGTGCCCATTTTCCGTCCGCGCCGTACTCTGTCTTGAACATCTGCTCCGCGCCGGGCCGCACGCGAAAATTCCAAATCAGTACGTACACCTCGCGACCTCAGTAGTACGCGTAAATCTTCAAATATTTCTGCCGGAGTTCCGGGGCGACATGCTCGAGCAGGCTCAAGTAACGCTCGCGGATCTGACCCCGGTCCGAATCACCCAGTTTTGCGTAGAGCGACGGAGTTTTCTCACCGAGCAATCCTTTGGCAAGCACACCTTCAAAATCACGAATGCGGAGGCCAGCGGACTTTACGCTCTTTAGCAACTTCGCCACAACGCTCGGCGCGAAAGCGTGTTCGAGCGCGGCATTCATTTCAGCGAACGTCGCGGGATCTTGTGTCTCAAGCGCGGGTTGTGTGTATGTCGTCGTCATGTCTAGCTCAATAATTCCTTCATCTGCTTATCGCTGATCGTGATGTCGCCGCGCGTGACGAAATCCCACTCGCGAATCAAATGGTCCAGCCAAAAACGCACGTGCAGGTGGACCGCAATTTCCTTCAACTCACGCTGACCCATTTCCTTCGTCAGCATCGCCCACGCCGCAGGCTCGATGTGAACCGCGTAATGCCCTTTGCCTTGCGAAACCAGGACTGTCGCCGACCCGCCAGGCTGGGGCTCGACCTTGACGGAGCGGGCGATCTGGCTGAGGTTCATTGCTTATGCTCTGGAGCGGGAGACGGGAATCGAACCCGCGACCAACAGCTTGGAAGGCTGTGACTCTACCACTGAGTTACTCCCGCGTTCTTCAGCGGGTCAGCAAGTTAGCGGGTCGGCAAGTCAGCCGGTATCCACTTCGCTCGCTCCGCCGTACTCCTTCACTCTAAGAATTCTGGAGCTGATGATCGGGATTGAACCGATGACCTCTCCCTTACCAAGGGAGTGCTCTACCAACTGAGCTACATCAGCTTGCCTTGCAAAAACTCACTACCAAACAGCGAAGCCGCCGACCTTGCCGACTCGTTGCCCTTCTCAATCGTACCGCGAGCGCATCTGCGTGAGCACAATCCGGAAGATAAACATTCCGAGAATGATCAGTGTGATCAGCCGAAAACGCCCGTCCAACGTTTGCCACGCCAGACCGGCAAGGACGGCCAACAACACCAGCGCGACCCACATCCTGCTTTTCGCGCTCACTGCCAGCGCCTTTCCCCTACAACAAACTGGTGCACAGGGGAGGATTCGAACCTCCGTAGCTCCTGAGAGCGGCAGATTTACAGTCTGCTGCCATTAACCGCTCGGCCACCTGTGCATCGCTGCTCTTTCGCTCTGACGAACAGAAGTACGCGCGGGGAAAAGCCTGCGGCAAAAAGCGCAGCCGGAACGCACATCAGGTTCGCGAGGAGTTTGGAGCAGAAAAGCTAATGATACTGCCGTGATGCCGAGTGGGAAACTGGAGCTGGCGAAGGGACTTGAACCCCCGACCCTCTGATTACAAATCAGATGCTCTACCAGCTGAGCTACGCCAGCCCACAACGGCTACTGCACCGTTTGCGGAGCACACTTCTCCGTGCCTCGAAAACGCCCTACGCAAGACAAAAGATTAGCACACGCTGAAACGCTGGAGCAACGCTGCTGTGCGCGTTAGAGCGCGGCACAAATCAAAACGAATGCTCGCGCGGACGGCTTCTAAGCCATACCCCACCTCGTCGCGATGCGACAAGGTGGGGCATCGGTTCACGCATGCTCCAATGAGTACTATTCTGCGGGCTTAGCTTCCGGCTTCTTTGCGGGTGCGGTCATCTTCGGCTTCCAGAACGTCGGATCGGCCTTCACCCACGCGTCGGGCGGGTAGCTCATCTTCGGGCTGAACATAAACAAGTTGGTTTGGCTTGACTCGATACAGAGCGCTGACAGTTCTCCCAGCTTTTTCATCCCAGCCTCGCCCATGGTGGCCTCGAACTTCTTAAAGTCACCAAAGCTCTCGTCAGTTTCTGCCATGGACTTCATAGGGTTAAGCACTATGTAAACGCCACCGTTGTCCACGCCGTACATGCTCTGATAAGTGGCCCAGTGCGCCTTGGGTGAGGCTTTTTCAAAGCCGGTCTTGTACAGCTTGACGAGAGCTTCCCAGTCCTTTTCATGTCCCGCACGAACGACAAAACGGGAGATCTCGAAGTAACGCATTTGCGCGATATTGACCGGCGCGCGAAGGCTGAGATCTTCACTGTAGACATAGGCGCTCGAATCATATGCGGTGAGCAGATCGCCATCCGCGATACCCGCGCGATCGAGTGCCGCGCTGAGGGTAGCGTTGTTCCGCATAGCGTCGTTGTCCTTCTCCCATGCCGCGAACGAATCATAACCAATCATGAACAGTGCTCGCGTCTGACCGGAAAGCGATTCCACGGCCAGGTAGCGGCTCGGCCACTTGGCAGCAGTCATCGCCTGAACGAATGCGCTTTCAGTTTTCTGATGCAGGCTGCCGTTCTTGCCCGGCTTTATGAACTCGCGTTGGATTACCAGCACTTTCGGCGGCGGGGCCACGCCATCTGACATCTCCTGCGCCACCACCGCGCTTAGACCACCAAACACCAGAAACAGCCCCACCCACATCCCGGTTAACTTTTTCATACCTTGCGAGCCCTCCTCGGGCCTGAACAATCAGTTGAGAAGACAAGAATTGCAAGGGGATAGAAATCGAGTATTGGGAGCCCGCGCGGAAGTGTATACCGATTCGCGCCACGTGAAGCTTTTTCTTTTTCGCCTGGTCGTTGCTAGCGAAGTTCGGAGCCTTGGGGCGGCAAAGGTGGTTGTGCAGCGGGGCGTGAAGGCGGCGCCTTCGGCAGCACACGTCGTGCAAGACGCACCAGCCAGCGCATCGCGAGGACCGCGATGAGCGTCAGGATCGCTGCGATGGTCGCCGCGACGAAAGGATGCCGCGTCGCGAGCCACGTCACCCCGATAGCCATAAGGTCTTCGCCGGTCGACAACGCAATATTCGAAAACGGTTCAGGACTCGGTGTGACCGCCGCGCGCACCGCGGTCTTTGACCCGTGCGTCGCCAGCGCAATCAGTGCGCCCGTGATCGCAGCCAGAACCTGCATCTCCGGCGAAAGATTCATGGCCGCGCGGTACGCGATCAACGCAGCGACAGGAATGCGTACCAGCGTGTGCAGTCCGCTCCAGATCAGGTCGAGGCCGGGAATTTTGTCGGCGACGAATTCTGCGGCGAACAAAAGGATGCACGCTACCAGGATCCACGTGTGCGTTAGTGCCTCGAGGCCAGACGGCAGTGCGACCAGGTTGAATCGCGCGAGCATGCCAAGCGTCGCCAACGTCGCGTAGACATTCAAGCCGGCGGCGAAGCTGGCTGCAACGATCAATGCCGCGATGCTGGCTGGGTCGAATTGCATTTATTGCAACCTATTTCTGTACGACTGGTTTGTTTTCTCCCGGCTTTAGGTCGCCACAGTTCGAGTTGAGAAAATGCGTATCCATTTTGACTGCGACGTTCATCGGCGTGGGTGAAGCGGCACCTTGCTGAATCTTCATCGTCATAAGGCCATGCGCCCTCTCCGGACTGTCGTAAATCATCTGCATGTGCCCAGTCGCGCCTTCGCCCTCGCGTTCTGAGGTGCAGGTCATGTCAAACGACATCTGATGCGGGTTTTGCACGATGTTGCTGCGCGTGCAGTTCTTGTTCACCGTCTGCATCTGCGACATGTTCTTTTCCCATTCTTCGGGGGTCATGCAGGTCTGGTAGACGGAGGTCCGCGGAGCGTCCGGCGCAGGACGTCCCATTTCCTTCAGTTTCTCGGCTGCGCCCGGCGGCAACTGCATGCCGGTGACGGTCTGGGTGACCGTGACATGCCACAGACCCATTTTTACCGGAGCCTGATCGGTCTGCGCCCAACATGCCGGTGTAGAAAGAGCGGCGATCAAAAGAGCGGAAGATGCAATGAATGTGCGGATTATGTGATGGACCATATCTGTTTGACGCTTTGAAGGGAAATGTTGCTTCGCTTCTATCGGGATTTCGCGCCAACAGTATCAGCTTCCGCCGGAGTTAGGAAGGGCGGCAGATGCTATTCTCGCGTCAACAATGCGAAGGCGAAGCTGGATTCCGATTGCACTGGTGCTATTGATTGCGGCGGCCATTCTAGCCGCGGTGCTGCTCAGAAAGAGTTCTCCGCCTGAGGCCGCGCGGCTGCTGCCTGAAGCGGACGGCCTGGTCTACATCAACCTGAAGCCGCTGCGCGCCCTGACTCACTTTGACCGCAAGCCGGTCGAGCACGACCCCGACTACCAGGCGTTCATCGACGCGACAGGCATTCAAGTTGAGCGGGACCTCGAAGAGGCGGCGTTTGCCCTTTCACGCCGCACCGATCCGAGTGGACCGGACGGCCCGCTCGCGTATACCGAAGTCTTCGTCGGTCATTTCGATGGCAAGCGCCTTGCAGACTATTTGTCGAAGAACGCAAGCTCCAAAGAAAACTACGCCGATACGGATATTTATTTGATCCCGCATGAAGGCCGCACCGTCCGCGTCGCCCTGCTCGGCGTAGATATCGTGGCTGCATCGAACACTCCCACACCGGAGCAGATTCACGCTGTCCTCGACCGATACCACACGGCGGCGCTTTCATTCACCGGGTCCTCGTTGCTGAAAGCGCACTACAGAGACGTTCCCCTGCTCTCAATGGCCTGGGCGATCGGTCGCAGCGAACTGGCTCTGTTGCCGATTCAACAGGTTCTGCCGGCTAACCCTGCGATCTCAAAGAACGCCATCATCGTCGTTTCGGCGCGCTACGTGCGGTCCCTGCAGTTGCGCATTGAAGAAATCGCCCTCAGCCCTGAAGCAGCCAAAGAGTCGGCGGAACAGTTGGCTCTGTTACTGCAGGTGCTTCGCGCGGTACAAAGCAGCTCGGACCCTGACGTACAGGCGGTACTGCAATCCGTAGCCGTCGAGCAGTCCGGCAACCGTGCCGTGGTAAAGGCAACAATTCCCGTGCCCTTGCTGGAGAAAACATTCGCGCAGCCAGGTCCAAAGGCTGAGCAGAAGCCAGACCAGAAATAAATGTGGCGCGGCAAGTAGTCCGTGTCCTCGCGATCCGCCGCGCATCAAATATTGCATCTGTCATGTCGGTCTGGTGCCGATGGAGGAAGTGCTTCAATGTCTACGAGTTCGATTCGCGTATATGCATCAACGTGCGTGCGCATGAGCAGCGCGGCATGTGTCCTTTTACTCGCAACCGCAACTATGCACGCCCAGGCTGGCCAGACCCGCACCGGCCAGGCGGCGTTCAACGGCTATTCGCAGCAGGCCCCGGGAGTTAGCCGAAAGCTCACCATTGCCGATCTCCCAAAGCCGTATGCGACAGAAGCCGTAGACAACGGGCCGGAACATATTGCGCGGCCGGCCGATGCATGGCCGAAGACCTTGCCCGGCTTCAAAGTGGAGCAGTACGCGACCGGACTCGATAATCCCCGCCTTATCCGCACCGCGCCTAATGGA
>DATMOZ010000184.1:0-8973 GCA_035567995.1 Acidobacteriaceae bacterium | reverse complement strand
TTGGGGCGACTGTCGAAAGCGATCCATCTGCCGTCTGGCGACCAGCGGGGCGTGCCCGAGAAAGTTCCGAGGTGGGTAAGCTGCCGCGGATTATTGCCTTCAGCGGTGTTCGACCAAATCTCGGGGTTTCCTGTGCGCCAAGAACCCAGGGCAAGGCGCCTGCCATCGGGGGAAGGCTGCGCATTTGTTTCGCGATATTGCGAATAAACAACTTTTTTGGTGCGCAGCACTCGCCCGCCCGCGCTGGTTAGATCTGCGCGCCAGATTGAGGACGCCTCCCCGGTCCATTCGGCATAGGCCATCCGCCGGCCATCTTTGGAGACAGATCCCGGAGCGGGGTAAAGCGTTTCAAGTTCAAGGGGCCCGCCGGCCGCTGGCACTCGCCAAGCGTGCCACAAGTTGCTGCGGTGCGAGCCGAAGACGATGTATTTGCCATCGGGTGTCCACATCAATCCACCCATGGCATGACCGTCAAATACAGGGATGGCAAGAGCGTCAGAAGTAAGGCGCTTAGGCGTGCCTCCAGAGAGCGGAACGGTGTAGATCTCGCCGACCGAATTGGTCGGTACACGAACAAATGCTACCGTTCGTCCGTCAGGGGACAATGCGTTCTCAATGTCATTCCCGGATCCGGATTCCGGTTCGGAGAGGCACCGCTTTCCGCCGGTCGCGAGAGAGACGAGCACAACGCCGTGTGGTCCTCCTGGGACGCACTCGTCGTAGATCACCATGTTTTTTCCATCGGGGGTCCAGATCGGGTGCCCTCCTGACCATTCGGGGCAATGCGCGCTTATCAGCTTCCGCTCTGGACCGCCGAGCGCAGGCACGGTATAGACACCATCGTTGCTGCCACTTTGACAGCGCGTGAAGGCAATCTCACTTCCATCCGGCGACCACGTTGGGCGGCCAATGGAACCGCTTTTGTTGTAGGTGAGGCGGAGCGGCATGTCCGCTCCCAGCAATTGCACATACACGTCGTAGACTTTTCGCTCGGGCCCGTCCCACACGAAGGCAATCTCCCGGCCATCGGGAGAGAGTGCAGGTGCCCCCGCAGCGCCGGGAGCGGTGGTGAGGGGCGAAATGCGGAGGTTTGATGAGGCGGCGGTCGGGCCCGATGTCGACGCCAGACGGCTGTGCCACCGAATCAAAGCGACGAGTCCAATCGCGGACATTATCAACAAGACCAAAGCGAAAGCGCCTGCTACGAACCATCGATTGCGAGTCGGGTTCCGTGCGGGAATATCACCGCCGACCGGCACGTCGGTTGCGCCGTTCAAGATTATGGGAGGAGATCCACCATTTGCATCTGCAAGTTGAATCGCCGTGGGTGGAGCTGGTGATACCGGCGCGATGAAGCGATAGCCGCGTTTCGGGATTGTCTCGATATAAAGAGGCGCGTCGGCGGAGTCACCGAGGGCTTCGCGCAACTTCATTACGGCTGTGTTCAGGCTATGGTCGAAGTCGACGAAAGTGTCTGATGGCCAGAGGACGCTGCGCAGTTCCTCGCGGGTCACCATCTGGCCCGCATTTTCGAGCAGATAAACAAGGATGCGGGAGGACTGTTCGCGCAGCTTGATGGAGGAGCCGTTGCGGCGCAGTTCGCCACTTCGCGCGTCGAGTTCGAATACACCGAAGCGCCAGACTTGTACCGCATTCGCCGGCGTCCCCATGTGCTTACACCTCTGGGCTGGGGGCAGTTTAGCACTGTGGGAACCCTAGGCGATTGCGAATTGCGCGGCGCATGCTTCCGGGCAAGCCGCACTGGAGCAGCGAGTTACGCGATGACACGCGTTTGACTTCGGAATTATCTCCAGTGCATTGAACGAATCGTGGTGACAGCGCAGATTGCGAAGGATCGCAGCGGTTGAAGGCGATTCAAATCAGCCGCATTCGAATCCAGGAGGTTCACCATGTCGCGTCTATCTTCAACACTCACCAACCTGCTGCTTACCCTTCCGCTCGTCGCGGGCATGCTTGGATCAACAACGGCTGCTTACGCACAGAGCGGCGCAACCGCTACAGTGCCATTTGCATTTTCAGCGAACAACGTGCACGAGCCAGCCGGCACTTATAGGGTGCAGCTTCTCTCTGACCGCTTCATGTGTCTGAGGAACGTTAAGACGGGCAAAACTCAGTGCCTCGTCGTGCGTCCTGAGTCAGGGCAGGCTATCGAAACCCAGGGCCGCCTCGTGTTCCATCGCTATGGAAGCCAGAAGTATCTGGCCCAGATCTGGATTTCCGGTACTAACATCCACAGCGAGATTGCCCAGAAACATGAGCAGGCCGTTGTGGAGGCAACCGCGCCAGCATCGGCGGCGCAGATAGAGGTAGCTCTGAAGTAAGTACGACAAGGGCATGGTGTCCGTAATGAACTATGCCCTTTATTTGTCGCCCGATGCGTTCGAGTTGCAATCTGTTGTATCGCAATGTAGCCAGTCGCGGCTTCATGGGTCGCGATGAGGTGTTGGATGACCCACTGCGCGCAACGCCGCTAGAAATTGTTGCGTCCTATTTAGCTAGTGGGGGATATGCATGGATACAAGAATTCTGATTCCCATAATTATTGTCGTCGCCGCCATCGTGGTGATCGCGGCACTGCTCTATGCGCGAAGGCGCAAGAGCGAGCAGCTGAAACAGAAGTTTGGGTCTGAGTACGACCGTGTTGTGCAACAACATAAGGACCCGGCCAGGGCCGAGACGATTCTGGCGGACAGAGAGAAACGCGTCTCGCACTTTCAGATACGCTCTTTACCACCGGCGGATCGAGATAGATATGCCCAGGACTGGGCTGTCGTGCAGAAGCAATTCGTGGATGATCCGCAGGGCGCGGTTACTGAAGCAGACGTGCTCGTGACCAGAGTGATGAATTCGCGCGGCTATCCAATGGGCGATTTCGATCAGCGGGCTGCGGACCTTTCGGTGAACTACCCAAGCGTTGTGCAGAACTACCGGGCCGCTCATGACATCGCCCTTAGTCACGGTAAAGGGGAAGCAAGCACGGAAGACATGCGAATTGCGATGGTGCATTACCGGTCGCTTTTTGATGAATTGCTCGAGTCGCCAAGACCTGTTCAAGCTATTCGAAGGGAGGTTGCATGATGAATCCAATTAGCAACGAGGAGAGGCTTACCACGGCTGACATTGCTAATCCGGTGAACCGCAATGGAGACGATGCGGGACGTGCCGATGTGCACGATCCGAAGTTAGTGGGCAGAGATCGCAATGTTCCAGTGAGCCAAGACGTTGAGACGAGCAAAAGCGATACACGCCAGAACGCGACGGTGAATCAGTCGGGTCCTCTGTTCCCGCAGGAAGAACTCCGTGATTTTCGCGCGCAGTGGGACAAGGTTCAGACGGGCTTCGTAGATGAACCGCGTGTGGCGGTAGAAGAAGCCGACAGCCTGGTGGCTACCGTCGTGCGGCGCATAGCTCAGCAGTTTGCCGAAGGACGCGCGCAACTGGAACAGGAATGGGGCCGGGGGGATGATGTTTCCACCGAGGATTTGCGGCAAGTGTTGCGACGCTACCGGGCGTTCTTTGATCGACTACTTTCAGTCTAAGTTACTGCAGTCTGCCGAGCCACCAGCGCCGTTCTTGACCGGTGTCATAGAGCGATCGGCAAAGCGGCGCGCTCCTTTAGCGTCTGAATAGGTGCAATCGTTGCGAGGCCAGCTCGCACTGCGGCCACTGCCTGACGCAAATTGCTATGCTCTTCTGGCAGACCCATCCACCACGGACAAATGATGATTGCAGCATCGCCCGCGACCAGAGCTGTACCTGCCAATTTAGTAGAGTGTCGAGGAGAAAAGCAGCATCTTCGTAGAACTGAACCATGTGCGTGCCAATGTCGAACTCAGACACCGAAGCTGGCGAGTAGCATGCTGCATTGACAGTTACACCCGAATTTGCACTCAACCCGTCATCCGTCGAAAGAAAACTCGCAAGTGAGATGCGAAGCTATTTTTAAGAGGGTTGTCTGGCGGAGATTCCGGCTGGCGTGATGAGAAGCCTTTTGAAGCATGGTCGGGGCGGAGGGATTTGAACCCCCGGCCCTCTGGTCCCAAACCAGATGCGCTACCAGGCTGCGCTACGCCCCGACAGACTATTAGTGTATCGCAGGGTGACGTCAGCGGGTGACGTATCCGTAGTGCATCGAGCGCTCGAGCAGCCAGGCGATCAGCACCAGGGGGACGGCGAAGACAATCAGCACCGCGCATGCCAGCAGCATGAGAAAAACCCAGTCGCGCCATGTATGCACTCGCGGCGCGTGGAGATGCCGCGTCATGAGCGCGTAGTTTCGCCGGTTTGCTTTCCATGCAATATCGAATGCATCGCCGAAAAACGGCACGACGCCGACAATCACTTCAATCGCGACATTGGCAATCATGCGCACCAATGCCACATACGGCAGCCCGCGATACCACGCCGCAAAGATGAGAATGCAGGAGGCGAGGCCGCCGATGATATCGCCGATCCCGGGAACCAGTCCGACGATGCCGTCCAGTCCGAAGCGGATGCTGGTGCCAGGAATGCGAAACCAGTCGTCGAGGAGATGCGCGAGCAGGTCGAGGTTTTCGTCGTCGAACGCGTTGCGACCTTTGCGCGAGAGCAAGCGCGAGAGAACACGTCCGCGGGGCGGCAATACTTGCGGTCGTGTTGTAGTGCGCTCAGCAGAAGTCATGAGATGTCGATGCTACAGGTTCAATGCAGTCGGATGCTACAATCGAGGCTTGCGTGGCGGCTATAGTTCAGTGGCAGAACGCGTGACTGTGGCTCACGATGTCGTGGGTTCGATCCCCACTAGCCGCCCCAGTGTGATTTGTCTGCCGACATGATAGAGACGCGTGAATCTGGCGAAATGCCACTTTGGCAAAGCGGCTTTCAGCCTCGCCGCTTCCTGTCAAATCGCCATCTGCAAACGCTCGCCGGCAACTATTTGCGCCGCGAACACCACCTGCCTCCGCCGGAATCGCGCTTCTTTAAAGTAGACGCACAGAGTCTGGTGCGGTGTGAGTGCCACTGGCAGCTCGATGCCAGCAATGAACCGCGTCGCGAGCGCATGACGGTCGTGCTGGTGCACGGACTTGAGGGCTCGTCGACCTCGCACTACATACTGGGCAATGGGACGAAGATGTGGGCAGCGGGAATGAACGTGATCCGCATGAACATGCGCAACTGCGGCGGCACAGAGAAATTGACGCCGACGCTGTATCATTCCGGCTTCTCGGACGATGTCGCTGCGATTGTGAACACGCTTATCGCGGAGGGATGTAAAGCGATCGCGTGTGTTGGCTACTCTATGGGCGGCAACCTTGTGCTCAAGTATGCAGGAGAGATCGGCACCGATGCGCCGAAGGAGTTGAAGGCCATTATTGGCGTGTCGCCCGCGGCTGATCTTTCTGCCAGTTCAACCGCCCTGGATCAGGGGATTAACCGCATATATCAGTGGCATTTTCTTGAACGCATGAAGACGCGGTATCGCCGCAAGGCAGAACTTTTTCCTGATCTTTACTCAACCCACGGTCTGCCGCGGATGCGCAGCATCCGCGACTACGACGAGAACATCGTCGCGCGATATTGCGGCTTCGCGGGCGCGGAAGACTACTACTACCGCGCTGCCGCTGCGCGGGTTGTGGATCGCATCACCGTGCCGACGCTGGTGTTGCACGCGCAAGACGATCCGTTCATTATTCTTACGCCTCAGACGCGGGCGATTCTCCTCGCCAATCCGCACGTGGAACTGGTCGAGCCGCAGTACGGGGGGCATTGCGCCTTTCTGGCGCCGCGCGCAGGGGACGTGGATAGCTATTGGGCTGAGCGAGTGGTACGCGCGTTTCTGATGGCGCACTCCAACCACGCCGCTACAATGAGCGAAGACGCAGCCAGCGTCGTCGCGGGGAACTGACCCCGACAGCGCGGCAGTGGCATCACACGTGGGCGAGTAGCTCAATCGGATAGAGCACCGGCCTTCTAAGCCGGGGGTTGCAGGTTCGATTCCTGCCTCGCCTACCAGAAGGCGCTAGCGTGAGGTTACAGGCGTGACTCCAAAGCGCTTAAAGATATTGCGTGTGGCCTGTTGCACAATTGGGTTGACTACTACTGGGGCATGGAACCATCCATATGCATCTAATCCCCAGTTCCAATCCATGCTTCCGGCCGCGAAAACCGTAGCGCCGGAAGTCGCGGTGTAGACCGTCGTATCAGCATATAGAGTCTTAGTACCTGTGGAGGTTGTGGTCAGATAGGGGGAGTGCGCGAGCCTCACCGTGGCCAGCGGCTGGTCGCCAAACTCACGATCGGCCTCATAACCGAGCAAGCCGATCAAGTGATCACCGCTTTTCACGCCAGTTCCGGCCCACACCCAATTACTGGCGTCGTCAATCACCAAGTCCCCTTTGATATAGCCGGCGATTTCATACATCACCCCGAGCAGGGCATCTTCCGGGCGGTACACCGGGGGATCGCGGAACCTAACTGTGGTGAGATACTGGTTGACCGGATCGGTGCTCACAGGGTCAAGCCGGGCATCTTTATAGCAGACCATGGTGCGATCGGCGTGGCCCATGCTGTCTGCTTCGAAGCGGACTTGCCAGTACCCTGTATTCGATGAAAAAAACCCGAGGTTTATGCCGAGATCGCGCGCAGCCTGGACGTTGTCCCGCATCTGCCAGGACCAGTATTCATCGTGGCCGACCGTGATGAACGCCTTGTGATTCCAGAGACGGAAGCCATTTTCATGGGTATCCAGGTCAGTTGAATATGTGACGTCATAACCTTCCCGCTCCAAAAAGCGCAACATGTCGTACTCCCACCTCCCGGCAAACAAATCGCCCGCGCCGGCCCAAATCGTGTTGGGGCGGTCAAAGGACACCTTGTGGGCGCGCCGCATGCAATTCGGCGTTCCCGCGGTGCACAAAGTGTTGCCGTAAAGAGAGAGCCCGCCCCAAACGTTGTAGGCTTGATAAGTCGTAACGCTTTGCTGCATAAGTATGTCGGAGTTCCGTTGGTCATCACGTACGACAAAGGTGATGTAACTCTGTTGTCCTCCGGCCGATAGCTTGACTACATAAATGCCGCTTGCCCAGTTAGTGTGGTCAGGGGTATTTGGGATAGATAGAACATAAGGATCTGACCAGGTGCATTCAATCAGTCCAGTGACGGGGTCAGGCGTAGGAAGACGCTGTACAGTTCCGCTACGCGTAATGGTACTCATCATGCGGCGAGCGCCCGCGCCTCCATACCAGCCCATGCGGTAGATATCCATGGTGTAGGTCGGCTGCGTGGTGTTTACGTAGAGCTTGATGGTTTGACCGCGATTTACACTGGTGGCGGAGGCAAAGCCTTCAATGGTGTGTCCGACGTTGGCCTTCGATAGGTACCAAGTATTTTCTCCGGGTTTTTGATTCTCTAAGAAGACGGTATTCTGGTAGTTGTTGAAAAAAGTGTTGCGATTGTCGTTGGAATTACTGCCTTGGAGCTGGGTTTGGCTACGGCCGCTACCACAACAGCTAAAGGTGAGTAGGAGGCTGAGGGAGAAAGCGATGAAAGAGCCTTGGGAGTTCATGGCGCACTCGCCTGTTCATGAAAATACTGCACGTTACCTCATCCTTGCCCGAGGCGCAAGCACGATCTCATTAATAATTTGAGCGCAGGCAAGGCCACATGAATAATTGAGTCCTGCCGCTATCGACGTTCAAAATCGCAGCGAAGGTCGCGCAGGTCTTGCGCAAGAAGACCGTGTCCGATTTACGCTGCTTCAACGCGCAGATCGCCAGCCTTTGCTGTGTTGATATAGCTCGCCATCGCTTGGCTGAGCTGTGAGTCTATCTCATCTGATATCGTCATCACGCTCGCTAAGAGCAGTGTAGAGTCCACTTTGCGCAGGTTATTTTGCAGTGTCTGGAAGATGCTGACTTGCAGTATGCGCGCTTCCTCGACCAGCATGGCGGCGCTGTAACCTTGTCTAAGTCGCGTCGCTCCATATTCTGCGGCAGCAGGTGAGCGCAACGTGGTGGAGCCTAGCGGCAGCGGGTGACGAAGACGAGTCACAATGTCGCGGAACGTCTGTGGCAGGTGAGCGCAACGCTCATCGAAATCCATCGAGACAGTGATGATGTCGGGCTGAAGTTCGACACGCAGAAGCCAGTCCTGGATGGTCGATTGCGTCTCCTGTTCGAGGATATCGGCCACGGTTTCTACAGTGTGTACAAAACTCTTCCTGCCCTGCTTCAACAGCTTCCTGATGGTGTCAATCAGCGTCTCGATGGCCACCGGCTTTAGCAAAAATTCATCTGCTTGCATCTGAATCGCTGCCGCAGTTTCCTTCATCTTTGGATGACCCGTGAAGATGAGCGTTACCGCGTCGGGATTGGCGTGACGCATGGCGCGCACCACGGTTAATCCACCGCCGGCCTGGGGCATGTGCAGGTCGCTCAGCAGCACATCGAACTTTTGGGAGGCGATGAGGCTGAGGGCATCGTCCACATCCGCCGCCGGGAAGACTTCAAAGTCGTTACGTTTGAGGACGTGGGCCAGGCTGACGCGGATGACGTCATTCCCATCCAGGAGCAAAATCTTCGGTATAGCCAGAGGAAGCCTCGTTTCTCTGTGGTATTGCAGCGCGTCGCGGCGGCTGGAGCTACATCGCGAGGAACTGCAGTGACTTCTGTATAGCGGTCTGGCAGACCGCAGGACAAATAGAAAGCCAAGAACTTGAGATAAATCCTGAACTGTCTGTGATGCGCACGGCCGAGACGGCGTTGCCGGGGAGTAGCAGGTCACATTCGCAGACTGTAGGTCATAGCATGGCGTAGCTTTCTGCCGATCTTGAGGTTTTGACATCTACACAGATGCAGTGAGCCTGGTCCCGACGGTAATGAAAGCGACGACGATCTTCATGTCCAAGTTGGACATGGTCATGGCGCAGCCGAGCGCGATCAGCACTGCTACCAGGGGGAACTCAATGATGTCCTG
>DATMOZ010000183.1:0-8550 GCA_035567995.1 Acidobacteriaceae bacterium | reverse complement strand
TTTGAACGCAACGCCTCGTTAAGGCGAATGTTGCGCATTTCAAGCGTCGGCACAACGCTGAATATCGCCGCGCAGGTGAGCACTCCCGCAGCGACGAAGAGGACAACGGGCAGGTCGATTTGCAGCAGCGCAAATTCAGGTAAGCGGAGCGGACTCAGCCTCAGTAACAATGGCGCACAGAAGTATGCAATCGCAAGAGCGGCTGCTCCGCCGATCGTGGAAAGGACGAGATTTTCGGCGAGCAGTTGACGGAGAATGTGCCACGGGGAAGCCCCCAGCGCGCTTCGCAAGCTCATCTCGCGCCGGCGTGCAATTGTGCGCGCAAGCAGCAGGCTGAGCACATTTGCGCAAACAATCAGCAAGATGAGCGAGACGGCGGCCATCAAAATCTCCAGCGCTGGACGAACATCTCCAATCAGCGACCTGCGGAAATCGATTGCGGCAATACCCTCATCCTGGAACTTCAATGCAGGATATTCCCGGCCGAAGGCAGTGAGCGTGCGCTCCATGTCCGCTTGTGCCTCGGCAGGAGTAACGCCGGGCTTCATCCGGCCCACTACGTTGTAGAGGTTGGTGTGATCTTGAGCATCTTCTTGCTGCCTTAGCGGCACCCAGACATCTGTCTTCTCCTCCAGTGCAAATTGGGGGCTCGCGACGCCGATGATGGTGTAGCTTTCCGTTCCGAGTGTCACGCTGCGGCCAACTGTTGTGGGGTCACTCGCGAAATGTGTGCGCCAAAGAGAGTTGCTGATGATCGCAACAGGTGCAGCGTGCGGAGTGTCGTCGGCTTCGCTGAAATCGCGCCCGCGCACCGGCTGCATGGCAAACGTTCGGAAGAAGGCGGCAGACACGTGTGCCGAAGGAAGCGCAGTAGCATTGCCGCCTTCCAGGAGAGTCACGTGCCCCGGCATCAAATCATAGGCGGCGACGGACTGGAACGCGCGGTTTTCCCGCGCAATAAAACGAAACTTGGTGGCCGACAACGCCGGCTGCAACCCTGAGTTGGAATAGGACCGCTCAATACGCAATAGCTGATTTGGTTGGGGGAAAGGGAGTGCCCGCATCAGCGTGCCGTAGAGAATGGTGAACACGATCGTGTTGGCACCCAGCCCCAGGGCCAGTGTCAGGATGGTCGTGATCGTAAATCCGGGCGCATGGCGCAACTGCCGAAAGGCGTAACGAATGTTGTTTAGCATGTTCGGTCCCTCCCCGATTTGCCAGTCGTAGCGCAGCGCCGTCCTAACGTCGGTAATGGCGCCGGAGCCTTAGCGAACCGCCTGAAGGTGTAGCGAATGTCTTGCAGCATGAGTACCCGCAGGTTGTTTCGTCCCTTAAGGCAGCACGCGGGCGTCCAACCGTCTTCTCAGGAATACGCACGCAAACCAAAGACGTTCCGTGGTTTGGCGTGGTCGGCCGCCGTAGTTTTTCGTTCGTCGCCGGACACGAGTGGCCGGAAGCGGACAGCCCGCGGAAAGCGGAAATCAAGTGCGCTTGACGGAATGAATGGTGATTCAGTATGCTCTCGCAGCAGCAACCAATGCTGAGCTTTCCGCTGATGTTCACCGCGATTTCGACGCACAGCAGTGGTGCCCTTCTTTAGACAGGGAGTGTTAGACACCCAGATGAGTACCGCGACCGCACCCATGTCTGCCGGTTCTTATGCCGTCAGGACGCCGTTGAAGCAAATCCGAAAAGTCGCCGTGCTCGGCGCGGGAACCATGGGCTC
The DNA here is from genome assembly GCA_035567995.1 of Acidobacteriaceae bacterium. Lineage (GTDB taxonomy): Bacteria > Acidobacteriota > Terriglobia > Terriglobales > Acidobacteriaceae > JBBPYY01. Next base: position 6,824 of record DATMOZ010000183.1, on the reverse strand, counting down.
GCGCATCGCTGCGCACCTGGCAAACGCGGGTACGCCGGTGGTCCTGCTCGACATCGTCCCCGCAGACGCACCGGCTGACAATAAGAGCGCGAGGAACGCGATTGTCGCGGCCGCATCTGACGCGCTTAAGAAGTCCAAGCCCGCCGCTTTTTTTGAGCCGTCGCTCGCGCGGCTGCTCACAATCGGCAACTTCGACGACGACTTGAAGCTGATCGCTGACTGCGACTGGGTGATCGAAGTGGTCGCGGAGAATCTGGAGATAAAGCGCGCGCTGCTCAAGCGCGTCGATGAAGTACTGCGCACCGCTGGACGCACAGATACGATCATCACGACGAACACGAGCGGCCTGCCAGTCGCGAAGATCGCGGAGGGAATGCCCGAGGATTTTCGTCGCCGCTGGTTCGGCACGCACTTCTTCAATCCGCCGCGGTATATGCGGCTCCTTGAAATCATCCCCACCGCTGAGACGGATCCTGCGCTTATCGCTGCTGTCTCGCACTTCGGTGATCAGCGTTTGGGTAAAGCCATCGTGCGGGCAAAGGACACGCCCAACTTTATTGCGAATCGGATCGGCACGTTTTCGATGAGCAACGTGATCCGCATCATGCAGCAGCAGGACCTGAGCATTGAAGAGGTCGACGCGCTCACGGGCTCTGCTCTCGGGTGGCCGAAAACAGGAACATTTCGTCTCGGCGATCTCGTCGGAGTCGACGTGCTGGCGCATGTCGCGAAGAACTTTGCAGCGCAGGCGAAAGACATCGGCGATGAACGAGCAGATGTGGTGCTGCCAAAGTTCATTGCCACAATGCTCGAGAACAAGTGGCTCGGCGATAAGACGAAGCAGGGCTTTTACAAGAAGCAGAAGAACGCGGAAGGCAAAGAAGACCGCCTCGTCATGGATTGGCACACGCTGGAGTACAAACCGGCTGCCAAACCGAAACTTCCAGCGCTTGAGATGGCGAAGAATGTGGATTCTCTGCCGGATCGCATTAAGCAGTTGGTTCATGGCGATGCGACAAAAGACAAGGCCGCAGCGTTTTACTGGCCCGTGATGACCGAATTGTGGATCTATGCAGCGAACCGCATCCCTGAAATCTCAGACGACATTGTTGAAATCGACCGTGCGATGAAGACCGGATTCAACTGGGAACTTGGCCCATTTGAGATGTGGGATGCCGCTGGTGTCCGCGAGACGGTGGAGAAAATGAGGGCAGAGGGCAAGCCCGTCGCTGCGCATGCAGAACGGCTGCTGGCCGCCGGGCATACACATTGGTACAAAGACGACGCGAGCGTGCCGTCGGGGAGGCTGTACTTCGACGTGCTCAGCGGCGAATATCGCCCGGTTGAAGTGGCTGAAGGTGTTGCGTCCGTCTCCGTGATTAAGAAGGCGCACGGCGTCGTGAAGAAGAATCCGGGCGCCTCGCTCATAGATCTAGGTGATGGCGTTGCGTGCATCGAGTTCACGACGAAGATGAACGCGCTCGGTGGCGACATCGTCAGCTTCATCACGCAGACGTTGAAACCGAACAGCGAAGCAACGCGCAACTTCGACGCTTTTGTTATCACCGGCGATGCGGCGAATTTTTCAGTCGGCGCCAACATCATGCAGCTGCTGCTCGGCATTCAAGAAGGCGAGTGGGACGACATTGATATGGAGATTCGCGCGTTCCAGAACATGACGCAGGCGATCAAGTTCTGTGCGCGGCCCGTCGTTTCAGCACCGTATGGGATGTGTCTCGGCGGTGGAACTGAGATCAACCTGCACTCTGCCGCACGTCAACCACATGCCGAGCTTTATATGGGGCTTGTCGAAACTGGCGTCGGACTTGTTCCCGGCGGTGGTGGTTGCAAAGAGATGACCCTGCGTTCGGTTGAGACGGCGCAGAGCGTGCGGCCGGATGGACGCGGTGAGTCAGTCGAGTTGATGGAAGCGATGAAGAAGAATTTCGAGACCATCGCGATGGCGAAGGTTTCGACGTCGGTGGCTGAAGCGCGTGCGCTCGGTTTCCTGAGAGAGAGCGATCGCGTCACCATGAATCGCGAGCGGTTGCTGACCGATGCGAAGGAACGCGCGCGCGGACTTGCTGATTCTGGATACGCGCCGCCTGTGGTGCGTACAGATATTCCAGCGCCTGGTGAAAGTGTGCTTGCGACCTTGAAGCTTGGCGTTTATCTAATGCGCGAGGGCGAGTTCATTTCAGATCACGATCAGAAGGTCGCCAATTGGGTTGCTAATGTTCTGTGCGGCGGCAAGGTCGCGGCGGGAACACCGGTTTCGGAACAGTATCTGCTCGATCTTGAGCGCGAAGCGTTCCTTTCGTTGTGCGGGGAAAAGAAGACCCAGGAACGTATCGCGTTCACATTGAAAACGGGCAAGCCGCTGCGCAACTAGTTTGTGCTGAGTCAGGAGTAGCGATGAGAGAAGCAGTTATCGTCAGTTCGGTCCGCACTGCAGTTGGTAAGTCGGGCAAGGGAATGTTGCGCAGCACGCGTCCAGATGATCTGGGCGCGATCGCGATCAGCGGCGCGCTAGACCGCGTGCCGCAACTCGACAGACGCGAGATTGAGGACGTGATTCTTGGTTGCGCGATGCCTGAAGCGGAGCAGGGAATGAACGTGGCGCGCATCGCATCCATGCGTGCTGGTCTTCCGGTCGAGGTTTCTGCGATGACGGTGAACCGCTTCTGCGCCTCGGGATTGCAGTCGATCGCACTCGCCGCTGAGCGCATTCGCGGCGGCGGAGCAGAAGTTATCGTGGCCGGCGGAACCGAGAGCATGAGCATGGTTCCGATGGGCGGCAATAAGGTCTCCGCCAATCCTTGGCTGACTGAGAACTGGCCGGGCTCGTATCTCTCGATGGGTCTGACAGCTGAGCGTTTGGCCAAACGATTCGATATCACGCGCGAAGCTGCTGATGAGTTTTCGTTGAACAGCCACAAGAAAGCGCTGGCTGCGATTGAAGCGGGCGGTTTCGCGGATGAAATCGTAACTGTGAAAGTTACACATGCATCGCCAAACGGAAAAGGCGCCAAGTTAACTACGAAAGTGGTCGAGTTTAGGGTTGACGAAGGTCCGCGTGCAGAGACTTCGATGGACGCGTTGTCTAAGCTGCGTCCGGCGTTTCATGCCCATGGCACGGTGACCGCAGGGAATTCATCGCAGACCTCTGACGGCGCGGCTGCCAGTGTTGTCATGTCCGCCGATCGGGCCAAAGCGCTTGGCATTGCGCCGATGGCGCGCTTCGTTGCCTTCGCCACAGCAGGGTACCGCCCGGAGGAGATGGGGCTCGGTCCGGTCTATGCGATTCCGAAAGCGCTGAAGCTTGCTGGTCTTACGCTCGATGATATCGACCTGATCGAGTTGAACGAAGCATTTGCTGCGCAGGCGCTTTCGGTGATCAAAGAGGCGAAGCTCGATCCAGCGAAGATCAATGTCAACGGTGGAGCAGTCGCGCTGGGTCATCCGCTGGGCTGCACGGGTGCAAAGCTGACGGCAACGATCTTGCAGGAGATGAAGCGGCGCAAGGCGAAATATGGTTTGGTGACGATGTGCGTTGGCGGCGGAATGGGCGCAGCCGGCATTTTTGAGAATTTGCAGAACTAGTGAACGCATGTCCCTCCGCTTGCGGCTGGGATGACAAGTTTTTGTGTAGAGGAGTTTGATTATGGCAAGCATCGCGGTTCCTCAAGCTACAACCAAGCGTGTCGCGGGTGGCAGCTTTCTGATTGAAGATCTCAAGCCGGCGGATGTGTTTACGCCGGAGGATTTCTCTGACGAGCAGCGGCAGATTGCGCAGACGACCGACGAGTTTGCCACCAATGAAGTTCTGCCTGCGGCGGAAGAGATCGAGCGCAAGAACTTCGATGTCGTTCGCAAATTGTTCCGCCATGCCGGCGAACTGGGCCTGATGTCGGTTGATGTGCCGGAAGAGTTTGGCGGCCTTGAGATGGACAAGGTCACCTCGGCGATCATCGCAGACAACATCGCCAAATATGGCAGCTTCTCTGTTGCGTTTTCTGCGCACGTTGGCATCGGCACGCTGCCGATCGTCTGGTACGGAACTGCAGAGCAGAAGAAGAAATATCTGCCGAAGCTCGCGACTGGCGAGTGGATTGGCGCGTATGCGTTGTCTGAATCCTCCTCGGGGTCGGACGCGATGAATGCGCGGACAAAAGCTGTGTTGTCGCCGGACGGGAAACATTACATTCTGAACGGCGAGAAAATGTGGATCACCAACGCTGGTTTCGCGGACATCTTTACTGTCTTCGCGAAGATCGATGGCGAGAAGTTTTCCGCGTTTCTGGTCGAGCGCAACACGCCTGGGTTTACGGTTGGTGCGGAAGAACACAAACTTGGCATCCGCGGATCGTCGACGTGCCCGCTGATTCTTGCTGATTGCAGAGTGCCGGTTGAGAACCTGCTGGGCGAGATCGGCAAAGGGCATCACATTGCTTTCAACATCCTGAACATCGGCCGGTTCAAGCTGGGAGCAGCTTGTGTTGGCGGTGCCCGTACTTCGCTGACCAATGGCATTCGGTATTCGAAAGAGCGTAAAGCGTTTGGGAAAGCGATAGCGGAGTTTGGACTGATTCAGGAAAAGCTGGCCGATTGCGCGACCGGTATCTATGCGGCTGAGTCGATGGCGTATCGTTGCGTCGGCGCGATCGATGCTGCGCTTGCGGATATCGATAAGACTTCCGCAACAGCTTCGAAGGATATTCAGAAGCGTATCGAGGAGTATGCAGTCGAGTGTTCGATCTTGAAAGTCGCTGGTTCGGAAATGCTCGATATGGTGGTCGACCACATCGTGCAGATCTATGCCGGTTACGGTTACGTTGAGGAATATCCGGCGGAGCGCGCGTATCGCGACTCGCGCATCAACAGGATCTTCGAGGGTACGAACGAAATCAACCGGCTGATCATCACCGGGTGGCTAATGAAGCGCGCGCTTTCTGGCCAGCTTGCTCTGCTGCCAGCGATCAAGCAACTGATGGATGAAGTGATGTCCGGGCCCTCGATGAGCGAGGAGTCGGACGATGCGTTCGCGGCGGAATACAAGCTGCTTGCGAATGCGAAGAAGATGACACTCTTTGCTGCCGGCACCGCTTCGCAGAAATACATGCAGGCGTTGGCCGATCAGCAGGAAGTGATGGCCGCTATTGCCGACATGGTGATCCAGGTTTACGCCATCGAAAGCTGTCTGTTGCGCGTGCATAAGTTACATGCGCGTGGCGGCGAGCGTGCAGCGAATCAGGCGGCGATGATGACACGCATCTACGCCGCGGAAGGGTTTCAAACTATCGAAGCGGCCGCTCGCAAAGTCATTGCTGCCGTTGCGGAGGGCGATATGCAGCGGACGCAGCTATCGATTCTTCGCCGACTCGCGAAGGCGGAGGTCGTAGATACGATCGCTTTGAAGCGTAAGGTAGCGGCGCGAGTGCTGGAGGTCGGGCGATACACGCTGTAAGCTGCGACTCGGAGGGGGGTACCCCTCCCCCTACCCCTGTTTTGCCCTCCATATTTGAAACTAAAGCACTTAGATCGCGCATATTTGAAAACAAACGACTTAGGATCTTCGCCGAAAGCGCCCCAGGTGGAGTTAGTGAGAAATCCCGACTTCTTAAGTTTACTAAAGCGATGGCTCTGACACCGCAATTCCGGGGAGAGCCTTAAGGGGCGCGTTTTGAGGAGTTTCGGACGACTTCTTCGACCTTCCGCGGCGCTTTGTGAAAAACCATCTCGGCCCAGTAGAAAACAATGCACCACATGCGGTGACTTTGCTATGCTCCGTAGCATTCTGATTCTGAACAAAATCGATCCGGGAGTTCGCTCACGCTAAGGAACCAGTCACGTCTCAAATGCGCACCCTCCGACCCGCTTTCTGTAATAGTCAGAACATTTCTAGTCCCTAGAAGGTTTCATGCAACGGTCCTCGTGCTTTTTGCCTGCGGTTTTTCTGGCCCTGATTTCTTTTCCTCTGTTCGCTCAATCCACAAACTTTGAGAAACCGGCGGCGAGGGTGACCGAAGCGGTTGACAATGCGAAACTGGCGGCGTTGAAAAACCAAGTGCATCCACTGATCAGGAAGGCCGTCGACCAAGGGCCCGTGGAAGGCACGCTGCAGCTGGACCGCCTGACGCTCATGTTGAAGCGGAGCGACGCGCAGCAGCAGGCGCTGACGCAGTTCCTCGCCGACCAGCAGAACCCGTCTTCACCGAGCTACCACCATTGGTTGACGGCGAAGGAATTTGGCGAGCGCTTTGGCCTGGCAGATTCCGACATTCAGCAGGTGACCGCCTGGCTGCAATCGCAGGGCTTCACCGTAAACCAGGTCGCTAACGGGCGTGACTACATCGAATTTTCCGGAAGCGCAGCACAGGTGTCGCGCGCGTTCCACACTTCGATTCATCAGTACTTAGTGAATGGCGAATCGCACATCGGGAACTCAACGACGCTGGCGATTCCTGCGGCCCTGGCGCCGGTGGTGGAGTCAGTTCACTCGCTGAATGACTTCAGGAGTCGGCCGCTGCACATCAATGTGGCGGACACGATAACGGGGAAGAAGGGAGACTCAACCTCCCGTCCGGCGGTTACTTTCTCGACCACCTCGCACGCATTGGCTCCCTCTGACTATGCGGCGATCTACAACATTCAAACGCTTTATAACCAGGGTGTAACAGGCACGGGAAAGACCATCGCCGTCGTCGGGCGCAGCAATATCAATCCGGCGACGCTGGCAAATTTTCGCAGCATATTCGGCCTTGGAGCGGGCAGCAACACCACTGTACTGAATGGCCCCGATCCTGGTGTTCTCGATCAGATCG
>DATMOZ010000182.1:0-2447 GCA_035567995.1 Acidobacteriaceae bacterium | reverse complement strand
CTACCCCCGACCGGAACTGCAGACGCTCACGCTTTTTGAGTTGTGCGATACCGCGGAGCATGAGCGACTGTTCGCGCTCCATGCGGACGCAACCCCGCGGCAGGCGCATGCAGGATTCTGGAAACAACGTCGCAAGGGCGGCGATCTACTGCGGGTGTGGGCAGCCTGGACGTCTGAGTTCTGCGGCAGCAGCGATGTAATGTTATGGACATTTGAAGATCAGACGCCGATTAAGAGAGCGCGTGCCGCCGCTCACGAGGTTGGAGTTTCGCTTTCGAATTTGTTGGAGGATGCTCCGCACGGCATGTGTCGATACCGGCTGGAGAGTGGGACGGTCGAATACGCGAATCGCGTGATGCTGTCGATTTGCGGCCTGGACGGAGCGAACGAAGCACGGATGTTCGAGCCTCGCGCGCTTGAGAATTGTTTCGTCCATGCGGCTCAGGCAGATTTCTTTGCGGCTGCGGTGACGGTATCTCCGGCATTTCATCAGCGGGCGCAATGGCGCAGGCACGACGGCGCGGTGAGGACCGTGCACATCTATGGCTACCCGGTGGCGGCCGATGCTGCTGACCGAATGATTCTGGTAGAAGACGTCACCGAGCAACACTCGCGAGCGCAAGAGTCAGAGCAGCGCGAAAAGATGGAGTCTTTGGGCAGGATCGCGGCTACGGTCGCGCACGACTTCAACAATATTTTGCTTGTGATGCGGGGCTATGCAGAGATGATGCAACGCACATTGCGGCCGTCCTCAATCGAAGGGCGGCATGCGGCGGCGTTGCTGGCCGCTGCTGATTCAGCAGCGGAGGTCACGGCCGCGCTGGTTGGCTTCACTCGCAAGGACGAGGAGTTGGCGGGACGGTTGGACCTGAACGAGCTTGCCCGCGAGATGGCAGGCAGCTTGTTTCCGACGCTGCCTGAACGAATTACGGGACGGCTTGCCTTGTCGCAGGAGGCTTTGTTTATCGTGGCGGAGCGTGCGCAGATGCAACGCGTTCTGTTGAATCTGGCTGCCAACGCGCGCGATGCCATGCCTGGCGGCGGACGACTGACGGTGGCGACAAGTCTTCGTTTCAGCGGCGGCAGGGAAGAATGCTGTGTCGAAATTCGGGATACCGGGACTGGAATGGACGACGCGACGCGCGCGCGCATCTTTGAGCGCTTTTTTACTACGAAGCCTGCGGGCCGTGGCACTGGGCTCGGTTTGGCATTCGTCGAGTCGTACGTGACTCAACTCGGTGGACGTGTGGAGGTCGAGAGCCAACTTGGCGCTGGCAGTTGTTTCCGGCTGGTATTCGCGCGGGAGGAAGGAGAAACCGGAGTCGTGGAAGTGCAGTCGCAGACCCGGCGTGCCGCGACGATATTGCTTGTCGATGATGATGCCCAGATTCGATTGCTGGTTCAGGATTTCCTCAAGATGCTCAACTACGAAGTGATACTCGCCGACGGCGCTGAAACGGCGCTAAAGATATTAAGTGAAGGTGATCAACGGATTGACTTGCTGCTAACCGATGTCACGATGCCGGGAATTTCAGGAGAAGTGCTGGCGGAACGCGTACGGGCGCAGATGCCTTCACTTCCTGTGCTGCTGATGTCGGGTCGGACTTACGTGGGAAAGCTTGAAGAGTCTGGGTTTAGGGTGGTTGCGAAGCCGTTTAATATCAAAGAAATACAAGACGCAATAGAACAATCACTTCAGGGCCACGCTGGCCCGATTCGATGAGATCACTAGAACGCGTTACTACCGGATAGTTTCGGCTCGGCGCACCTTCTGGCGGTACCCCCGGTGGGGTACATAAAGTCCTAAAGTCTTAGGACGAAGGACTTTAAGTCTGGACTTGGTATGCGCCAAAGTACACCTCTGAAAAACAAAAGCCCGGAAACTTTCTCCGGGCGGTCTCCACTTTATTTTACGTGCGGTGTCAAGGGGTGTGCGGGAGGAGATGTTTGTAAAGGCCCGCCATCTGCGGCAGGGGAACGGCCTCTGCACGGGCGTTTGACTCAATACCCGCGACGGCGAGAGACGAGAGGACTGCTGCGGGCTCGTAGCCGGCAGCCCGGAGATTGTTTGCGAGGGTCTTGCGCTTTTGCTGGAAGCCGGCTTTGAGGAAGGCGAGGAAACGGGCTGGTTCGACTGCGAGTTCTGCAAACCTTGGCCGGATGTTGAAGCGCAGAACAGTGGAATAGACGTCGGGCGGCGGATCGAAGGCCGAAGGCGGCAAGGTGAAGAGGGACTGCACTTCGGAGTAGAGCTGCGCCGTTGCTGAGAGCAGGCCGTAGTCGCTAGAGCCAGGTTCCGCGGCGATGCGGTCGGCGACTTCGCGCTGCACCATGAGGACAAGGGTGGAGAAGAGCGAGTGCGCGGCGAAGAGATGCGTGAGGATGGGCGAGGTGATGTAGTAGGGCAGATTGCCGACGGCGACTGCTGGGGCGTCAGCGGCGAGCAG
>DATMOZ010000181.1:0-3305 GCA_035567995.1 Acidobacteriaceae bacterium | reverse complement strand
CAGGCAGGTTAGAAAGCCCCACATGAAGAAAAGCGTGGTGACCATCGCCATTGCGCTTTTGTAGCTTCCAGATGAAGCGGCCGATCTACGAACACCGGTGTTTACGCTCGTAACTGCCATTTGATTCTCCTCATTGTGGTCAACACATTGGCACCTTTCTCATAGGCATATGTGTCACCGCGCCATCATATAGATTGAAGCTGCCATAGGCACCTTGATAAATGCGCAGTTCGATTCGAGCGTCCCTTTTTCTGTCGGGCATATCCATTTCCCTGGGCTAACGTTGTACCCGACGGCCTCCTCCGGCAGGAGTCTTTCTGCCCGCATTCGCAGCTCCAGCACAGAATCATAGTCGCATTCAATGGGCTGGGGGAGCCCGCCGCCGCCGCGCCGCTGGACGCGCTGAAAAATCCCTTCCTTCTGCGCACTTTGTCGCAGGAGTGGCTCGCAGCTATCCCGCGCTTCGGGTAGTATCCAGCCCTAAGGACAAGACGTTAAGGCAAGACGTTTCAGCGAGGGAGGATAATGCCAGGACCGAGCCTGCGATCGTTTCAGCGTGTGCTGGTCGCTAATCGCGGCGAGATCGCGATCCGTGTCTTCCGCGCCGCCACTGAACTGAATATCGCGACTATCGGGATCTTCGCTGCTGAAGACCGGTTGTCCCTGCATTGTGTAAAAGCGGACGAGAGCTACCAGGTCGGTGCAGGACGGGGTGCGATTCAGGCGTATCTCGATATTCCTGACATCTTGCGAGTGGCACGCGAGGCACGCGCCGACGCGATCCATCCCGGCTATGGATTTCTCGCGGAGCGGCCCGACTTTGCCGCGGCCTGCGAAGAGGCGGGCATTGCGTTCATTGGACCTCCCGCATCTGTGTTGCGCCTGCTGGGCAACAAAGTGGCTGCTCGTGAGGCGGCCTCACGCGCCAACGTGCCGTTGGTGCCGGCAACGGGCGCGCTTCCGGCCGACCCGGTCGAGGCTGTGCGCGTCGCCCGCGCACTCGGCCTGCCCGCGATGTTGAAGGCCAGTTGGGGCGGGGGTGGACGCGGCATGCGCGTCATTGAGAGCTTCGAAGACCTGGAAAAGCAGATCGCCGAGGCTAGGGCAGAGGCACTGGCGGCCTTTGGGAATGACGAAGTTTTCCTTGAGCGACTGGTGCGCCGCGCACGCCACGTTGAAGTGCAAGTCCTCGGCGATCAGTATGGCAACGTCGTTCACCTGTTTGAGCGCGACTGCTCTGTGCAGCGACGGAACCAGAAGGTGGTCGAGCGCGCGCCGGCCCCTTATCTCAGCGGCGACCAACGAAAATCGCTGACGGACGCGGCTCTACGTCTGGCGCGCAGCACGGGATATGTCAATGCCGGAACGGTCGAGTTCCTGATGGACGCCGATAGCGGCGAGTTCTATTTCATAGAAGTGAACCCGCGAGTGCAGGTGGAGCACACGGTCACCGAAGAGGTGACCGGCATCGACATCGTGAAGGCGCAGATTCACATCGCACAAGGCCACGCCATCGGAACGCCGGAGAGCGGGATTCCACCGCAGGAGCAGATTCATCTCGACGGGCACGCGCTGCAATGCCGCATTACGACCGAAGATGTGCGTAATAACTTTCTGCCTGGCTACGGCAAAATCACCGCGTATCGCGGAGCCAGCGGATTCGGCGTGCGCACCGACGGCGGTACGGCCTATGCCGGCGCGGAAGTGAGTCGCTTCTATGATTCATTACTCGAAAAAGTGACCTGCTGGGCACCGACGGACGCCGAAGCCATCGCTCGAATGCGTCGTGCGCTGACTGAGTTTCGTATCAGGGGCATCGCCACCAATGTCGAGTTTCTTGAGCGCATCGTCAACCACAAGGCGTTCCGCGAGGGTAAGTACACGACGCGATTTATCGAGGACACGCCGGAATTGTTCGCTTTCCCTCCTCTGGGCGATCGCACTTCAAAGCTGTTGCGCTATCTGGCCGACATTGCTGTCAACGGGCATCCGGACATTGGCGCCGTGCGGACACCGACGGAGCCCGCGCCGGTTCCCACAAGCCCGGCAGAAATCACGGCGCGGGAAGGCACTAAACAGACACTGGATCGACTGGGGCCAGCCGGTTTTGCGCAATGGATGCTGGAGCAACAAGCCGTGCTGGTGACAGACACCACGATGCGCGATGCGCACCAGTCTCTGCTGGCAACGCGCGTTCGCAGCTATGACATGCTGGGCATCGCACCGTCGTATTCGGAGTTGTTGCCGCAACTGCTTTCGCTCGAGTGCTGGGGAGGCGCGACCTTTGACGTTGCCTATCGCTTCCTGCAGGAAGATCCCTGGCAACGATTGCAGTCCCTGCGCGCCCGCATGCCGAATATGCTGCTGCAGATGTTGCTGCGCGGTTCAAACGCGGTAGGCTACACCAGCTATCCCGATAACGCCGTGCGGTTCTTCGTCCGTCAGGCCGCAGCTGCTGGCATAGACCTGTTCCGAATCTTTGATTCGTTGAACGACATCGAGAGCATGCGCGGGTCGATTGATGAGGTGCTCGCAGCGGGCAAGCTGGCTGAGGGTGCCATGTGTTACACCGGCGACCTGCTTGATCCATCGCGCACCAAATATGACCTGAACTACTATTTGCGGCTGGCGAAGCAGATCGAAGCCACGGGCGCGCATATTTTGGCGATTAAGGACATGGCCGGCGTTTGCAAGCCTGAGGCGGCGCGGAGGCTTGTCTCGGCGCTGAAGCAGGAAGTCGGCCTTCCGATTCACTTCCACACCCATGACACCAGCGGCATTGGTGGCGCCACGCTGCTTGCCGCTGTCGAGGCCGGGGTGGACGCCGTGGACGCGGCGCTCGACTCAATGAGCGGATTCACGTCGCAGCCCAGCCTGGGGGCACTGGCCGCCGCGCTGCGGTATGGGCCGCGCGATACGGGGCTTAACGCTGCGGCCATTACAGCGGTGTCGCGATATTGGGAAGTGGTGCGGCGGTACTATGCAGCATTTGAGAGCGACCCGCGGGCGTCTACCTCAGATGTCTATCGCCACGAGATGCCAGGCGGCCAGTACACGAACCTGCGCCAGCAGGCACGAGCTTTGAAGATTGAAGACCGCTGGCCGGAGATTGCCGAAGCGTACACGCAGGTGAACCAACTCTTCGGCGACATCGTGAAGGTGACTCCGACGTCGAAAGTGGTCGGCGACATGGCCCTGATCATGGTCACGGCCGGCATCACCGCCGAGGACATCCTGAACCCGGCGAAGGAGATCACATTCCCCGATTCTGTCGTAGGACTATTCCGCGGAGACCTGGGTCTGCC
>DATMOZ010000180.1:0-7820 GCA_035567995.1 Acidobacteriaceae bacterium | reverse complement strand
GCCGCTCCGCTTTTGCCCATGCATACATCGCCTGCTGCTCATCCGGAGACAGTCGCGCAGAGCGATGAATGAGGGTGTACTGCGATGGCGGCATCTGCCCGCTTCTGGTTTCCGCAGCGATCCTGTTCAACAGGTCCAATTGCTGCGCTTGCGTGTAGTTCTGCCACGTCGAAAAGTTAAGGTGCTTTCGACCCTCGGATACGTCGTGCTGCACCAGCCAAGACACGGGCGCGACGTAGCTATATGCCGGCCAGCGCGTCTGCGATGAATGGCAGTCTGCACATTTCGCCAACGTGTGGCGAATGTCTTCCGGTACCTGCGTATCCGTCAGCAGACTGCCAGCAGATATCGTTGCACCGTGCAAGTCGCCAAACGGATGGACAAGCGACAGCAAGCCCACCAGCGTCACGCCCGCGGCCAACAAAAGCCCGGCTTTTCGACGGAGCGTCATGTTACGACTCCAACGGATCGTCGATCACCGCGATGGCGTGCTTCTGCGGCTGAAAGTGGACCTCGGTCAGTCCAAGCACGGTCTTCAATTTTTCAGCGGGAACCTTCATCGGCCCAGGCGCGGGAGCCGTCCCGGGTGCTGGTTGGGCAAACGCTGTGGACATGGCCGTGTGAAATGTAATATTCCCCTCTTTCTTCTGGACGATCTGATGAATGTGACCGTTCAGCACAGTCACCGAACCGAAGCGCTTGAGAGAAGAGAAAATCTCGACGCTGTCCGGGGTATTCCAGCCCCAATCGGGATAAACCGCCCATAGCGGAATGTGCGCGAAGACAACGACCGGAGTGCTGCTCGACAAGCCGGCGAGCTGGTCCTTCATCCACTTCACCTGATCGGGGCCCAGACGGCCCATGCCTTCGATCTGCTCCACATTGCTGAGACCGAAGAACTGCGAGCCTTTGTGCTGGAAGCTGTGCCAGCCGTTCGCCTGGCCTTTCGCAAAGCGCTCGCGATAGAGTTTGCCGTCGTCGCCAGCGGTGTCGTGCTCGCCGGGAACATAAAAGACAGGGCTCTTCAAGTCGGTGAGGGCCTGCTCCATCGCGTCGAATTCCGCAGCCTTGCCGTTGTGTGAAAGATCTCCCGTGTGCAGCACGAAGTCAGGCGCAGCGTTTAGTGCGCGAACTTTCGCGACCGCCTGGCGCAGCGTAGCAGTGACGTCGGGATTGACGGGCTTGTTGAATCCAATGTGACTGTCGCTGATTTGCGCGAAGGTGAAATCGGCGGCGCGCGCATGAGGCTTCACAGTGTCAGCCAGCAGGCGTGATGTTGGAATGCCGCCTGCGAAACTCCACAGAAGGCCGCCTCCGCACCATGCCATGCACTTCAGCACATTGCGGCGGTCAAGAGTGCGGTCAGGGGTTGATGCGTCGTCGGATGGGGTGGGGTTGGGCAGAGAGTTCGTTTCGCGGCTCATTATGTTTTCGCTCCGGTTGCAGTTGCTACCGGTGAAAACTGATGAGCCGCGAAAATATTCTCTCTTCGCGAGGTTTATTGCTCTTCGCTTAGAAGGTGGTGCTGACCGTAAACCGGAACGTCTTGCGTGGTTCGCGCAATTGATAGAAAGAGCCGTAGAGGGCCGTGGCCTCCCCAAAGCTGAAGTCGCCGGCGCCGCCAGCCGGGAAGAGATCGCGGGTCAGAGTCTGGATGGTTTGCGTCGACAGCACGTCTCTCTTGTAGAGATGCAGCGGGTTGTAGGCGTAGTAAATGCGGAACGGCGCGTTCACGATGGGAAGAATGACCTGCAGTTCCGCGCCAAGAGAGTCGCGCGGTACAAAGTTCGTCCCGGGGATGACCTGCAGCTGACGGGCAAACGTGATCTGCTTGCCGCCGCTGCATACACCGTTGATGATGACGGGGCAGCCATACAGTCCGCTGTCCAATACCCCGACGCCCTGCACACTCTGCTTGAGCTGACCTTTATCAATGATGAAATCGAGGTCGAAATCGTTGAAGAACGCCAGAGTCACCGGCCCAGCGATCGGCACACGATACTCAACGTTGTTGAGCAGGTTGGTATCGCCACCGACCGACGCGATGCTGTAGATCGGCAGCGGAATCGTCACGTTTCCAAACTGCGGATTCGCTGGATCTTTTGGCACGGCGCTGCCGTCCGGATTGAGCAGCGTGAAATTCACCTTTGTCGGAATGAAGACATACGGAGTAACGCTGCGCACGTCAAAGCCGCGAACTTCACTCTCTCCACCCGAATAGAAGCGATTGGCCGGCGGAGCTACATCGCCCCCGAATCCAGCGACGTAGGAAGCCTGGAAGCGATAACCGAATACGTTACGGCCCTCAGGATTGAAGCGCAGACCCTTGATCGGGATGAACTGCTTGTACTCGACCAGCGGGGTGACGTAACGGACGTTGCCGCCGATACCGGCGATCTGGACTGCCGCCTGCAGGCTCTTGCCTGTGTGCGGCTGGTAGGGATTGCCGATGGTCGAATAACTGAAGCTGGGCGAAATGGTACTCGTGATGATGCCCGCCAACGCATTCTGTCCGGATATGCCGCTGCGGAAGTTCAGCGACTGGAACAGATTTGTCGAAGCCGCGCTGAACGCCTGAATCGACGAACGAGTGAGGGAATACGACACGCCGACGCGCTTGAATGAGCGACGGATCGGATAGTTCAGCGAGAAGCTGAATCCAGTCGAAGACTGGTTGTAGTTCTGAATCAGAGACTGCTGCGCCTGCGACAGGTTCACGTTTGGATTGCCGCTGAGTGCCTGACTCTTCGAAGCGTTGAAATCGTACTTGTTGGTAAATATCTGGAAACCGAGCGAGAGCGGCCGATTCCGGAAATATGGCTCGGTGAATCCGAACGAGAGATTCCGCGCCAGGTCGCCGAGCGAAGCCTGCAGATCGAGCGTCTCACCCAATCCAAGGAAGTTATTCGTCTGATAATTCAGGCCGAGGAAGGCGCCAGACTGCCCGCTGAGGCCGCCGTTCAGGCCGATGGAGTTCTTGCCTTTCTCGCGGACTTTGAGCAGCAGATCGACGGTTGCGTCGTCCTGATTCTGGCGCACCTCCGAGTCCTGATCGACCTTCAGCGGTTCAAAATAGTTGAGCTGGTTCAGGCGCAGCAAACTGGTCTCCCACAGTTTGGAGTTGTAGACCTGGCCTTCCTCGAGCAGCAGCTCGCGGCGGATCACTCTGTCGCGCGTGACGGTGTTGCCTTGAATCTCGATGCGTGACACGTAGAACGCCTTGCCCTCGTCGATGTCGACGTCGAGATAGAGCAGTTTCTTGGCTTCGTCGAAGCGCGGAGTGGGCACCGCGACGAAGTTCACATAGCCAAGGGCGCCATACGCCTTTTGCAGGTTCTGGAGACCCTTGAAGATCAGCGTGCCATTGAACCAGTCGCCGTCTTTGATTGTGAACTGTGCGCGCAGCGCCTTGACGTTCGAGACCGCCTTGTTGCCGGTGAAATTGATGCCGCCGAGGCGATAGCGCGGGCCTTCTTCGACCGGCATGCGGATATCAATCACCTTGCCCTTGCGGGGGCGGAAGGTGAAGAAGCTGATGCCGCCCTGATTGTGGATGCGTGTAGCGGGCTCGCCGACATTGGCGCGGTAGTAGCCGCGATCGCGATAGGCCTGACGCACGCGTTCGGAGTCTTCTTCGAGCTTGGTCGCGTCGAAGGTGCGCGCGAACAGGTTCTCGAAAATAATGGAGTGCGGAATGCCGATCGGCCTGGTGTTCTTCATCGCAGAGCGCAACTGCCGGCTCGGCACGTTGCGATTGCCCTGGAAGGTGATCTTGCCTACCTTAACGACTGGGCCTTCTTTGATATTGAAAGTGACCGCAACCGACGCTGGAGGAATCGTCTTCACTTCTGTCTTGATGGTCGCGAACTGATGGCCGTGCTCCGCCAGCAGCTGCTTGATGACAGTCTCAGCACGCTTGATGCGCGTGGGATCGTACTGGCTCTCAACCGACAGGCCGACTTTTTCTTTCTTGAAACGGTCGAGCACGTCGGACTGTGAAACGGAGCTGAGTCCCTTGTAGTTGATTTCGCGAATGTTCGGTTTCTCGCGAACGAAAATGTCCAGCACAATGCCGCCGGGCGTGTCTTCGCGCTCGATGCGGACGTCTTCAAAATAGCCGGTGTTCCACAGCGAGTTGAAATCGCGTTCCACTACCAGCGGGTCGTAGACATCGCCGACGTGGCTGAACAGGCGCGCCAGCACGCTCTCTTTCGGAATGCGGCGATTTCCGACGACGCGAATGGACGCGATCGTGTTCGGATTCGCAGCAGTCGGGGTCGGGGTCTGGCCAGGAGAAGTCAGAGTCGGAGCAGTCTGGGCGTGGAGCCGCGTCTGCGGGACCACGAGTGGGAGAGCTGAAAGCGCGATGGTCAGCGCCAGCGCCGGGCGTGCACGGCGAATCCACTTGCTGGAAGATGGGAACGGGAGGCTCCCTAAATTACGGCGAAAAATAAGCACACCCTCACTGCCTGTTGAGAATCAACGTCGTTCGCGGAAAGGTCGATTATATCGGACGAACCGGCAAGCGCGGCGTAAGCAGTCGTAGAACCATCAGCTTTCGAGCTCTGCATTAATGTGGTATTCCTCGTCGCCGGCGTTCCATCGCACGGTCAACACGTTCGGTTTGCAGCAGACCTGGCAGTCCTCAACATATTGCTGCCTGCTGCCGCCGGTCTCATCGACGACCGTCTCGTTGTATTCGCCGCATCCGGCGCATTGGAAGCCTGCTGCGAAAGGCATCGCGTTCCTTGCAAGGGTTTTGCGGTCAGACTTCGAGCTTCCGCACTTCGACCAAGGTTGAATAGAACGTCGCACCGCCGCCGATATCGGTCAGCGATTCGCTGGTAAGCACATTCACGCCGTTCTTATCTGGCGCGAGTTTGTTCCAGCCAAGTCGGGAGGCGACGACGCCGGTTGGCAACGTGGCGTCGATCTTCGCCGTCAGGCACATCGTGCCGCGCGAGTTGAAGACTTCGACCGTGTCGCCGTTCGCGATGTTCCGCCTGGCAGCATCGTCGGTGTGCATCTCGACGATGCCGATGCGGCCCGCCTCCATGTGCTGGTGAGTCGGGATGTTCGCGAAGGTTGAGTTCATGTAGTTGTCGGCTTTGCGCGCCACCATCTCCAGCGGAAAATCTTTCGCCGCGTCCGAGTGGCGCGATTCACGTGGCGGAACATAGGCGGGCAACGGATCTTTGCCTTCAGCCGCAAATGTCTCAGAGTAGAACTCAATCTTTCCGCTCGGCGTCGTCGGCTGGCCGTTTGGCGAGCCGTCGGTGAATGGCAGAAAGTTGCCTGCAGCATCGCGCTCAAAGTGCAGCTCAATGCGGCCGACCTTCTGCAGCTCCTCGCGGGTGATGCTGCTCTGCCATGGAGACGTCGACTCGAGCGCCTGCGAGATCAGCGCGTCTTCATCGTCGAGGAAACACGACTCGGTAAAGCCCATCCGCTGCGCAAGTTGGCCGAACAGCCAGACGTTGGAACGCGCTTCGCCGAGCGGCGCGATGGCCTGGTTGGATGCCTGCACAAAATAGTGTCCGTACGCGCCCTGCACCTCTTTGTGCTCAAAGAATGTTGTTGCCGGCAGCAGAACATCAGCGTAATCGGCGGTGTCGGTGAAGAACTGTTCGTGCACAACCGTGAACAGGTCGTCGCGCTTCATGCCCGTCAGCACCGCATTCTGGTTTGGCGCGACGGCTGCCGGATTCGAGTTGTAAACCATCAACGCGTGTACGCGCGGGCGGTCTCCATTCGCGCCGAGCTGCGTTAGCGCATGGCCGAGCTGCACCATGTTCACGACGCGCCCCGGACGGCCGAGCGGGCTCGACTTTGCCAGTTCGGGCATGTGCAGCTTCGCCTGGTTGAACCGAAACGCGCCTGACAGAGAGAACTGCAATCCGCCGCCAGGGTGCTTCCATGCGCCTGTCAGCGCAGGCAGCATGCATACCGCGCGCGCCGCGGTTCCTCCGTTTTCGCTGCGCTGGATTCCGTAATTCACCCGAATCGCCGCCGGCGTTGTTGTCGCATACTTGCGTGCGAGGGCAACCACGTCTTCTGCGGAAACTCCGGTCACCTCTGCGACGCGCTCTGGCGTGTACTCTCGGATGCGTTCTGCGAGCTTGTCGAACCCATGCGTGTGTGCAGCAATGTATTCCCGGTCGTGCAGCCCTTCGTTGACGATGACGTGCATCATGCCCAGCGCCAGCGCAGCGTCGGTTCCAGGCCGGATGGCGATGTGCCAGTCCGCAAGCTTCGCCGTGCGCGTCTGATATGGATCAATGACGATGAGCCGCGCGCCGTCGCGGCGGGCTTCCTCGATGAAGGGCCACAGATGCACGTTGTTGCCGTGAATATTCGCGGCCCACGCGATGATCAGCTTCGATTTCGCAAAATCCTGCGGCGCCATGCCGAGCTTGCGCCCGTAGACGGAATTCATCGCCGCCTCGCCCGCGGTCGAACAGATCGTGCGATCCAACTGTGACGCGCCGAGTCGCGCGAAAAAGCGGCGGTCCATCGACCCGTATCCGAGCTGGCCGATCGTGCCCGCGTAGGAATAGGGAAGTATCGCTTCCGAGCCGTGCTCGCGCGCGATGGCGTGAAACTTTTCGGCGATCAAATCCAGAGCTTCGTCCCACGAAATGCGCTCGAACGCTTCCTGCTCGCGCCCTTGCGGCAGCGATGCCTTTGCGACACCGGCCTTGCGCCGCATGGGGTACAAGAGGCGATCGGGCGAGTAGACGCGGTCGATGTACTTCGCGACCTTGCCGCAAAGAAATCCGCGCGTGACGGGATGCGATGGATCGCCCTGAATGCGCGTTGCGCGGCCCTGCTGATTGACGGTGATCAAAACGCCGCAGGAGTCAGGGCAGTCGTGCGTGCAAACGGCGCGGACGACTTTCGAATTCGGCTCCGCGAGCATGTGGCAATTCTATTCCGGGGGGTGTACCCCCCTATCAAAACGGCCTCCATATAACAAAACAAAGGCGTTATCCGGCCCATATTTGATTCTAAAGAACTTAGTAGTTGCAGCTAAATTGAGAAGGGCAACACTCGCGATGCGTGAGTGTTGCCCTGTCATTATTGTAGCAATTTGAGCCGTCCTAGACCGCAGCCGAAAGCGAGAATATTTTCGATGAGATCCGAAATGGGAAGATGCTTCTGCCTTTGCGTGCTGTTTGCCTTGCTCTCGATGCTTGCGCCTGCGGCAAGGGCGCAGCAGAGTGGAGAAGCCGAAATACGTGCTGTGCTGGATGCCCAGGTAGCCGCATGGAATGCGGGTGACATCGACCGCTTCATGCAGGGATATGAAGACTCGCCGCGAACGACGTTCATCGGCAAGACGATGCGGCATGGTTATAGCAGCATTCTGGAGAATTACCGGAAGACCTATTCAGACAGAGAGAAGATGGGCACGCTGATCTTCAGTGATCTCGACACGCGCATGCTGTGTGCCACGAATGCGGTGACGACTGGACGGTACAAATTGACGTTTGCGGATGGTAAACCGGCGCAAATTGGCATTTTTTCGCTGGTGTGGGAGAAAACTCCGCAGGGGTGGAAGATCGTTCTCGACCACACGAGCTGAGTGCCAGCTAGCGCAGGCCGGAGGTGGTACCTTTGCTTGCACCGCCATGTCCCAGACGCACCCACACTCTCAGCCGATTCTCACCTCGGTGGCCGCACACCTGTACGTTCGCGACCTCAAAGCATCCACCGACTTCTTTACCACGAAGCTCGGCTTCACCATCGACTTTGTCTATGGCGATCCGCCGTTCTACGGACAGGTGAGCCGCGACAACGCCCTGCTTGCGCTGCGTTGG
>DATMOZ010000179.1:0-7340 GCA_035567995.1 Acidobacteriaceae bacterium | reverse complement strand
TGTTTGTTGCTGCCCAAGGCCAGTCAACTCACAAAGCGAGCGACTGTCGGCAGCGGGATGCGGGCCGTGCGCTTAAGCGGGCCGAAGTCCGTTTGAGCGCACGGCCCGCAATCTTGATCTAAAGCGCGTGACTCCCGAGGTCCTGTGCGCGTTTGACCGCAGAGCGGGCTGCCTTGCCCAGTCCAGCGGGGAGGTCGGAAGCATAGCTTTCAGCGACTTCGCGGCCCTTCTTATAGAACTTGCCGGCGTAGTCGCTGGCGGTTTCGGCCCAGTCTCCTGCGCGCTCGCGGAGCTCCTCGGCTGTTTCGTCGTATTTTTCTTTGAGTTGGCGGCGCGTTTCTTTGCCACTCTGCGGAGCGTAGATGAGGGCAACGACGGCGCCAACGGCGGCGCCCGCGACTACGCCTACGGTAAAAATACTCCAGAACTTTACAGTATTCATAGGGTCGAAATTACTCCTGTGCCGTTGGAGTCTATCAGCGCTTCAGAGGTTGCCGTCGTTTCGTAACGGCGGCGACTTTGTCAGCCGATTGGGCGTCATTATATGCACATTCCTCATACACTGCCTACAGGACTACCAACAGGTTGATACGGCGATGGATTGAGTTTGCGATTGTGTGGCTGCTGCTGCGGCTGCTTGGCTTGTTGCCGCGGCGGGTGGCGCGGGCTGCAGGTGCAGCGGTGGGTGCGCTGGCTTACCGCTTACTGGCGCGGCTGCGCGGAGTTGGCGAAACAAATCTGAGGCTTGCGTTCCCAGATATGTCTGCGGAAGAGCGCGAGAAGATTCTACGGATGGAGTATCGCAATCTGGGTTGGCAGCTTGCCGAGTTCTGCCAGATGCGTCGATACACGCCGGAGAATACGCGCGATTTCATTCGTTACGACGGTCTGGAGAAGTATCTCGCTGCGCGGGACCGCGGACAAGGCGTGCTAATCGTTACGGGACATCTGGGCGCGTGGGAGCTGTCGAGCTATTACCACTCCCTGATGGGGCACCCGATGGGGATGGTGATTCGCCGGCTGGATAACGAGCTGGTGGACCGGCTGGTAAATGGAATTCGCTGCCGCCATGGAAACAGGGTGCTGCACAAAGATGATTTTGCGCGCGGTCTGCTGGCCTCGATGCGCAAGGGCGAGACAGTCGGCATTCTGATGGACACGAATATGACTCCGCCGCAGGGGGTCTTCGTTGATTTCTTTGGACACGCTGCGTGTACGGCGTCGGGTCTGGCGCGCGTGGCGTTGCGAACCGGTGCGGCGGTGCTGCCGGGCTTTCTGCTTTGGGAAGAGAGCGAGCAGAAGTATGTGCTGCGGTTCGGTGATGAATTAAAGCTGGTGCGCACTGGCGATGATGACGCGGACGCGGTGGCCAACACGCAGTTGTTTACTGCGGCGATAGAACAGTATGTGCGGCGCTATCCAGAGCAGTGGCTGTGGTTGCATCGACGCTGGAAAACGCGCCCGGCCGGAGAGCCTTCGCTCTACAATCAGACCTGATGGCAACGCTGGGAAATATCGCGGACCACGTGGGGGGCACGGTTGCGAAAGAGGCGCGAGGAGTGGAGATTTCGCGCGTCGCTTCGCCCGCTAACGCCGGATCGGAAGCGCTGATTTTCGCCGAGGACGCGGCTGCAGTCGAAGCTGCAATGAAGAGCAATGCGGGCGCGGTCATTGTGCCGATTGGCGCAAGCCAGCCTGGGAAGCCTGTGATCGAGGCGAAGCAGCCGCGACTGGCCTTTGCACTGGCCCGGCGAATGCTCGACATGCGTCCGCATGCCGAAATGACAACGATGGAGCGCGGCGATGAAAACGCGTTTGCGATCGCAGATACGGCAATCGTCAGTAACTATGCGGTGCTAGGCGAGGGCGTGAGCATTGGCGAACACAGCGTCGTCGCGGCGGGGTGCGTCGTGGGCGCACATGTGGTGATTGGCGCGGAGTGCCTGATTCATCCGCACGTGACGATCTATCCGGGAGTGGTCATCGGGAATCGGGTGGTCGTGCATGCGGGTGCGGTGCTTGGAGCGGATGGGTTCGGTTACGTGCGCGATGAGCGCACGGGAGGGTACGTGCAGTTTCCGCAGCAGGGTGCGCTGGTGATCGAAAACGATGTCGAGATTGGCGCGAACACGACGATCGATCGTGGAGCGCTGGACGAGACGCGGATTGGGCGCGGAACGAAGCTGGACAACCTGGTGCATGTCGGACACAACGTGCGCATTGGAAAAAATGTCGTCATCGCGGCACAGACGGGTATTTCGGGATCATCGAGCATCGGGGACGGCGCAGTGATCGCTGGGCAGGTCGGCATTGGAGATCACGCTGAAGTCGGTGAGGGTGTGATTCTTGGCGGGCGGGCGGGAGTGCTGAACAACAAGAAGCTTCATGGGGCTGGTAAGTTGTTCTGGGGGACGCCGGCGCGGCCGGTGCGGGAGTATTTGAAGGACCTTGCGGCGCTGGCGCGACTGGGGAAGAAGTAGTCAGTTCCGAGCCCTAATAGTGGTGAGATCAATGGCTATTGTCGTAGTCGGCGGGCATACGCGAAATATCGGGAAGACTTCGGTGGTCGCGGCGATCATCGCGCGGCTGCCTGAGATGCGATGGACCGCGATGAAGATTACGCAGTATGGCCACGGGATCTGCTCGGCGAATGGAGAGCCTTGCGACTGCGCTACCGATGACCACACGATTGCGATAACTGCTGAGCGCGATCCGAATACGGGGACGGACAGTGCGCGATTTCTGAAGGCGGGGGCGGTGCGCTCATTGTGGGTTCGGACGCGGCAGGGAAGCCTGGCAGATGCCATGCCGGGTGTGCGCAAGGAAATTGCCCGTGCCGAAAATGTCATCATCGAGTCGAACAGTGTGATGCAGTTTCTGCGGCCGGATCTTTTTTTGTCGGTGCTGGACTATGCGACTGCAGATTTCAAGCCTTCGGCATTGCGTGCGCTGGATCGAGCGGATGCGATTCTGCTGCGCGCGAGCGGAGCGGAGCTGACGCCGCAATGGCGCGGTGTTTCACGGAAGCTGTTTGCGGAGAAGGCGACGTTTCAGATTGGACCGCCGGAGTATATGACGGACGCGGTGGAAGAGTTTGTGCGGGAGCGGATGGCTAAGGTTGCGGCGGCGGGTTGAGATTGAGTCTGAGAGCTATTTTCCAGCTAGATCGATTGCACGGGGATGAGCATGAGGTCGTGGACCAGGCCGACTTCTTTTTGGACGAAGGGTTCCGCGTAACGGATGCCGGCGAGCAGTCCATAATGGCGCGCTGATGCGGTCATGCGCTCGTGAATTTCTTCTTGTGGGACGAAGAGCGCGCTGCCAGAAGGCTGATTCGCATATTGAGAACGGTAGGCCATCAGAGCCTGGAACCGGGTTTCGATGTGCGGCGTGATATCAACGACGAACGATGGCCGCACATCGGCGTAGAGCGATGCATAGACGATTTTGAATGGCCGGTGAGGCGCAGCGCCGGTGTCGAGTTTCGCCAGGCCAGATAGAAAGCACGCTTCGTAGCCGAGAGTGGCCGTTGTGTAATGGTCGGGGTGGCGGCCTTGCCAGTAGGGCAGAATAACGACGCGGGGACGCAGTTGGCGAAGCACGCGGACGATCTTGACGCGGTTTTCGTACGTGTTCTCGACGCGGCCGTCAGGAATGTCGAGTGCTTCGCGATGCTCGACGTTGAGAATGCGTGCTGCTGCTGACGCTTCAGCGGCGCGCTCAGCGGTCGACCCGCGTGTGCCTGATTCTCCCTGCGTGAGATCGAGGATGCCCGTTTTCAAGCCGAGCGTGTGCATGGCGAGCAGCGTGCCGCCGCAGGTCTGTTCGACGTCGTCGCGGTGTGCGGCGATGGCGAGAATGTCGATCTGGCTATTTGCAACATTCATAGCTATTAGATTGCGCGGTATAGGAGGCAGCGAAGCTTCGCTTCTGAATGGCACCAAGTGGTGTCAGTCCTGGAGGTTGCTTGGCGCGTCCATGTAGGCGACGTCCCAAGCGGTGCCGGCGACGAAGATGGTGGGCACGGGCGGATTGGAACCGTCGGGGGTGTTGTAGCGATACACCTGACCACCCTCCGCGACATAGACCTTGTGGAAGCCGACGATGTTGGCGATTCCAGTCAGGTCGCCCAGGTATGGCTCGATCAGCACCGTGTTATTTGCGATGTTGAACATGGTCAGGCACCCGAATGTAGGCAGTGCCAAACCTTTGTTCAACTCGCCTGTGGCGCACTGCGTCGATCCGATCCAAAGCGTAGCGTCGTCGGCAAAACGCATTCTGCCGTGGGTGCCGTCGCTGATGTTGTATGTGGCTTTGACGGTCTGCGATGCGATGTCGATCAGGCTGAGTCTGCCTGCGAAGAGACCGTCACCCTGCAACTGTGAACCGGCGGTATACAGCGTTACTCCGTCTGAAAGCGCAACGGTCACGCCGCCGGGGACTGGCACGGTCGCGGTGACCGGCGAAGTGATCGGTCCGGTTGGAAAACTCGTTGTTGTGATACCGGCCGTCGGGATGTAGCTGACGGAAGCCGTGGTTCCGCCCATCTCTGGACCGCTGTTGAGGACGAATGCGGTGCTGCCGTCGGGCGAGAAGTAAGCGCCTGCCGGGCGGTCGAAGTTGCCGGGGACCGGCAGCAGGCAGTAGCGGGGCACGTTCACGGGCTCGCAATCTGTAAAACCGGCCGGCGGCGCCTGATTTGCCTGAAGGCGCAGCACACGATAGACCGAGTCAGAATTCTGTACGAAGGCGAGCGCAACTGTACCGGAGGGGTTGGCGGCAACGGCGAAGACGTTGGGCAGTTTCAACTGCAGCCCGGTGAACCCCAGATTACCGTCTGTTACAAGGACAATATTTGAGGCTTGCTGCGCAGCGAACAGATAGCGGCCGTCGGAACTGATGGCAAGACTGTTGATATTGGGAGTGCCGCCCGTGGATATACCGGTAGTGGCGGCTTCGGTCGCATAGTTGATACGGTCCACAAGGCCGTTGCCGGCGTTGTAGATGAAGCCTGTCTGCTCCTCTGGATAGTTGAGCAGGAAGGACGGGACCTTTCCGCTGTAGCCGCTGATCAGAAAGCGGAGCGTGCGACCATCATGGCTCTCATGCTGATCGTTGGCTGCGTCGAGAATCTGCAGGGCACCGCCGCCGGCAGTGTCGGCATTGCGAATTGCAACCAGAGCGCGATTGCACACGGCGGCCTGGTGACCATTGCCATAGGCGATGCAACTAGGAGCGACCGTACGTCCGGCAAATTGGTGATGGGTGCCGCATGCGGTAAGGGACGCGCTAAGCGCAATCAACAAGGCGAGTGGGAAAGCCCACGCGGACAAACGACGAATCTTCAAAAGTAAAAACCTCAAATCGATACGCGCGGAATGAGCAAGTATAACAAATGGAAGTATGTGCGCCGCGGGCGCAGAGAGCCGCGACGCGATAGGATAGGGGTGAATTTGTGCATCTGGTTGTGAGAGACACATGAAGAGTCTTGAGGAATTATTCGATGGCCGGCCCGCACTGTTTGACGGAGCGATGGGCACGATGTTGTATGGCCGCGGCGTTTACATCAACAAGTGCTTTGACGAACTGAATCTCTCGCAACCGGAGACAGTGCGGCAGGTACATGACGAGTACCTGCAATCTGGCGCGATGGTAATCGAGACGAACACGTTCGGCGCGAATCGCTATCGTCTGGGACGCTATGGGCTCGCGGACAAAGTCTCGGCAGTGAACGCCGCAGGTGCGGGCCTGGCCCGGCTGGCGGTTGAACATGCGAAGAACAGGACGGCGGGTTCAGCGTATGTCGCGGGCTCCGTTGGGCCGCTCGGGGTTCGGCTGGAACCGCTCGGTAAAACCGCGTTGAGCGAAGCGCGTGAGGCGTTCGCTGAGCAAATCGAAGCGCTTGTTGCGGGAGGCGTCGACCTGGTTCTGGTGGAGACGATGACATCGCTGGCGGAAGCAGAGCAGGGGGTGCTCGCGGCGAGAGATGTGGCGAAGGACCTGCCTGTCATCGTGCTTTTCACCGTGGATGAAGATGGGAATTGCCTGGATGGCTCATCGCCGGAGACGGCTGCAGCCCGGGCGGCGGAGTGGGGGGCGCATGCCGTGGGCGCGAACTGCAGCGCGGGGCCGGCCACAGTGCTGTCTGTTGTGGAGCGCATGCGCGGTGCGACCACGTTGCCGCTGGTTGCGATGCCGAACGCGGGCATGCCACGGGAAGTGGATGGGCGAAATATTTATCTCTGTTCGCCGGAATATATGGCGAGCTTCGCGCGTAAGTTTTTGCAGGCGGGCGTGCAGATGATCGGCGGCTGTTGCGGAACGACGCCGAACCATATTCGCGCGATGTGTTCTGCATTGCGCGCGGTGGAAGCCCAACGGGTCGGACATCGCGAAGTAGTGGTTGCGGCAACGACGACCGAGATTGCTCCGGAGCCTCTGAAGGACCGCTCCCGGATTGGCGCACTGCTCGAAGCGAAACAGTTTGTGACGCTGGTCGAGATTGTTCCGCCACGCGGCATCAATTGCAGCAAAGAAATTGACGCGGCGGAGATGTTGTACCGCGCAGGCGTCGACGCTATCAATGTGCCGGATTCGCCGCGCGCGAGCGCGCGCATGAGCGCGCAAAGCTTGTGTGTGCAGATCCAGCAGCAGACCGGCATCGAGACGGTTTTGCATTACACATGTCGCGATAGAAATGTGCTGTCGATCCAATCTGACCTGCTGGGGGCATCGAGCATCGGGCTGCGCAATATTTTGTGCCTGACGGGTGATCCGCCGAAGCTGGGCAACTACCCTGACGCGACGGCGGTGTTCGACGTGGACGCGATCGGGCTGGTGAACATTGTGCGCAAGCTGAATCACGGACTGGACATCGGCAACAATTCCATCGGCGCGAGTGCAGGTTTTACGATTGGAGTCGCGGCGAATCCTGGTGTTCCGGACCTGGACAACGAGATTCGTCGGATGGAGTACAAAGTGGAAGCGGGCGGCGAGTACATCATCACGCAGCCGGTATTTGATATTGCGGTGTTCGAGACGTTTTTACGGCGCATTGAGGAGTTTCGTTTACCGGTCTTTGCCGGCATCTGGCCTTTGGCGAGCTTGCGCAATGCGGAGTTTATGCGGAACGACCTGAGGGTCTCTGTTCCAGACGACGTCATGACGCGGATGCAGGCTGCCACCTCTCCTGAGGCGGCGAGGGCGGAAGGCGTACGCATCGCGCAGCAGATGCTGGCTGCGATCAAGCCTGAGATCCAAGGCGTGCAGGTTGCGGCCCCAATGAGTCGTTACAACCTGGCGATTCAGGTGCTGGACGGGATGTTGACGGCGAATGCGGC
>DATMOZ010000178.1:0-12591 GCA_035567995.1 Acidobacteriaceae bacterium | reverse complement strand
TCCGGCTTGCGCATGCCGATGATCAACGTGCTGACGGCGTCGTTCGCCAGAATAAAGCGGATTGCCATTTCCGGCAGCGTCATGCCTGCGGGGACGAGCTTCTTCAATTGATCCACGCGATCGAGCGTGGGAATCAGGTTCTTCGGGCTGAAGTATTTCGCCCGCCAGTCAGAGGCCGGGAAGACCATGTCGCGAGTCATTTTGCCGCCGAGGCTTCCTTCGTCGAGAGCGACACGCGCGATGACGCCGACGTTGTGCAGCCTGCATGCGGGGAAGAGTTCGTCTTCCGGGCTTTGATCGAAGATGTTGTAGATCACCTGCACGACGTCGACGAGACCGGTGCGGATGGCGCGGATGCCGTTTGCAGGCTGCCAGCGATTGAGGCTCAGTCCGAATGCGCGGATGATGCCATCGGATTTCAGCTTTTCGACGGTCGAGCGGAACTCGGATTCGTCGGCCCAACGGTCATCCCAGACATGAAATTGCAGCAGATCGATGGTGTCCTGCTGCAGGGCGCGGCGGATTTTCCCGGCGTAATCGAAGACGTGGCTCGCGGGGAAGACTTCGCTGTATTTCGCGTGAGGGGACGCGGGCCACTGCAGATTCATCGGCGGAATTTTCGATGCGGCTACCAGCGGCTTGCTGTGCTTTGCGGGCGCGGTCAGCAATTCGCCGAGTAGCTGATCGCTCTTTCCATCGCCGTACGCAAAGGCGCTGTCAAAAAAAGTGCAGCCTAGCTGCGTGGCGAGGGCCAGCGACTCGCGCGACTGAGTGTCGTCGGAGCCGCTCCAGCCGCTCATGCCCCACATGCCGTAGCCGATGTCGCTTACTTCAAAATTGGTTCTGCCAAGCTTGCGATATTGCACTCGATCTCCAGACTAAAAAATAACAGGATGCACGCCGTCGGATGCTTTTGTGAGGTAGATTTCGGCAGTAATCCCTGCGGCCCGCTTGTAACCATCGCGCATTGCTTCGACGAAGGCGTCGGCGTCTGTGTCTTCGACGAGGTTGACGGTGCATCCGCCAAAGCCGCCGCCGGTTAGCCGGGCGCCGTAGCAGCCGGGGAGTTTCTGTGCGAGCTCCACGAGTATGTCGCACTCTTCGCAGCTGGCTTCGAAGTCATTGCGGTAGCTGTCATGCGATTGCTTCATCAATTGTCCAAAGTGTTTGAGATCGCCGCTTTCAAACGCCGCGGCGCCGTCGAGCACGCGCTGATTTTCAGTGATGACGTGACGGCATCGCCGGAAGACATTGTCGGGCATTTCGGCTTTGTGCGCGAGGAGGTCGTCCATCGTCGCATCGCGCAGGAACTTGATCGACGGATTTTGCCGCTGCAGGATTTTGACGCCTTCTTCGATTTCTGCGCGGCGCGTGTTGTATTCGCCGCCGGAGATGGAGTGCTTGACCATGGAGTTGCAGAGGACAATGCGGACGTGGCTGGGGATTTCTACGAGCTTGAAGTCCAGAGTGCGGCAGTCGAGCATCATCGCGTGGTCTGCCTTGCCGCAGCACACGACAAGCTGATCCATGATGCCGCTGTTGGCGCCGACGAAGCCGTTCTCTGCGCGTTGACAGATCTGCGCGAGGCGCTTGAGGTCGAGTTGCTGGTTGCTGAGAGCGAGCAGCGCCATGGCGACTGCGACTTCGATTGAGGCTGACGAACTGAGGCCGGCTCCGACGGGAACATCGCCCGCAACGGTGAGGTTGAAGCCGGGGAAGCGCAGCCCTTCCTGTTCGAGGCTCCACAGAACGCCGGCTGGATAGTCTGTCCAATGGTCGCGGCGGCCGGCAGTCACGTGGGCGATGGAATGCTCGACCAGGTCGTCGAAATTTGCGGAGTACATGACGGCGCGGGAGTCATCACGCGGGCTGATTGCGGCGACGGTCGAGAAGTCGATGGCAGCGGGCATGACGAAGCCTTCGCTGTAGTCAGTGTGTTCGCCGATGAGATTTGCGCGGCCGGGGGCGGCGAACATCGCGGCGGGTTCGCCAAAGCGTTGGCGGTGCAGGGCCAGCACCAAGGCCGATTTTGAGTCGTGCATGTTACGCGTCCCCTCGATGCCCTACAGAAGAATGTTGTCAGGGTGGTTGCACGCCCTGACGAAGCCCTGAAAAGAAACCGCCAAGGTCTGCAGCTGCATCGCCCAGCCGAGTGATCCACGCGGGCCGATGCGTGCTGCGGTTCCTTCTTTGATCGCCTGATCGAGCGAATCGCAGGGGGATGTTGTCGGCTCGATGGCAACCGTATGCGCCGCCCTTTCAGTGCCAACCTCTTTTTCGGGCCAGCCGCCGTTGCAAAGCCAAATGCCCGCGTAAGAGATGGTCGCGAGATGGGAGCGAAACAGCAGCCCGGTGTGGGTTTGCATTCGGTAAATTCCGCAGGAGTTGGCGGTGAGGGGGCCGGCGAAGAGCTTGTCTGCTGTTCGAGCATCCGGGCTGCCGACGATGCTGAGGTCGACGATGTTGAGATCGGCGATGCTGAGGTTCATGCCGCTGGCAATGGGCCACGGCACCTCGTCTCCGCTCAAGCGCTGATTGCGGGAGCTGTTGATCCTGACGCGATCGACTGAAGAGGGCAGGACGACTCGGTCGCCCGCTGAGACGGCAAGCAGAGGATGTGCACACCACAGGAAATCGACCGGCTCAGAGCTGAGATTTTCGACACGATAGATTACGTTCAGCATGCTCGTTTCGAGGGTCAGAGTGCGAGTGAGCCGCAGGGGCCGGCTGAAGCAGTCGCAGGAGAGCTCGATGCCATCGGGCGTTTCGACGACGCGCCAACTCTCACGCCATAGATCGCCGTGGTCGGGCGCGTCCGGGGTTGCGGAGACTGTGGGCAGACACTCGTCCCAGCCGCTGCGGTCTGCGTCTTCGAACTTTGTTTCGCGTGTGGGATGACTGTAGGGGCGCGACGGTTGCAGCAGGAATTCTGTGCTGCTTTCTTTGGCGAAGAGCGAGGAGATATTTCCGCCAAGTTCCGGGAGCACTTCTACGCGCAGCCATCCGTTCTCGAGCGACAGTTTTTTTAGTTGCTGCCCGCTACCCGGCATAGTGTTTCTCCGGTGTGTCGCGCAGCCGCTGCGCTGCTTGCTCTGGAGTGATGTCGCGTTGCGGCATGCCGAGCATTTCGAAGCCGACCATGAATTTGCGAATCTCCGCAGAGCGAAGAAGCGGCGGGTAGTAGTGAGCGTGGAAGTGCCACTCAGGATGCGGCTCGCCGTCGCAGGGACTCTGATGAAAGCCCATGGTGTAGGGAAAGCTGACTTCAAAGAGATTGTCGTAGTGGGTTGTGAGGCGCTTCATCAGATCTGCCAATGCGCGCCGCTCAGGCGCGGAAAAATCTTCGAAACTGCCAAAGTGCCTGCGGCTGAGCAGAAGCGTTTCGAACGGCCAGACTGCCCAGAAGGGAACCACGGCCACGAACGAGTCGTTCTCGACCACGATCCGCTGCGCGCGCTCTATCTCGATTTTCAGGTAGTCGCACAGCAGGCATGCGTTGTTGGCCGTTTGATAGATCTTCTGCCAGGAGAGTTCTTTGAGAGGCTCCTCAGGAACATGTTCTGTCGCCCAGATCTGACAGTGGGGATGCGGGTTACTTGCGCCCATCATCGCGCCGCGGTTTTCAAAGATCTGTACGTAGCTGATTTCAGGCATTGCGCCGAGGGTGCGAGTTTCCTCAGTCCACGCTTTGACAACGCGCGCGATGTCATCCACCTTCATGCGCGCAATCGTGAGGCTGTGGTCAGGATGGAAGCAGAGCACGCGGCAGCGACCTGACTCGTTGTCCGCGACGAGCAGCGGACTGGTTTCACTAGCGGGAACGTCCGGGGAATGCGGCATTAATGCCGCGTAATCATTATCGAAAGCGAAGACGCCGGTGTACTTCGGGTTTTGATGTCCGCCGGCGCGAGTGTTGCCGGGGCAGAGGTAGCAAGCGGGGTCGTAGTGGAGTGCCTCTTCTGTGGGGCGCTTTGTCACCTCGCCCTGCCATGGGCGCTGCGTCCGCTGGGGAGAAACGAGAACCCATGAGCCGCGCAGCGGGTTGTAGCGGCGGTGCGGCGTCTGCCAGGCTTGCGAAATGGTGTCGGTCACGATTTCGTCCTCTCGATTCGCTCAAGCCCGGCATCAGACAATTCAGGCGCGAGGGAATGAAAGCGGTTACAGAGGCTGTAGTATAGACTCGGCTCCGGACAGGTGGCCCACATGAAAATGAATCGTTGCTTGAGAGCAGGTCTGATTTCGCTGACTGCTTTCTGTCTGACCGCGATTGGTTGTCAGAAACCCGCTGCACCTCCTTCGAGCGAGACGGCCGCGCCGGCGGCGAAGGCGATGCAAATTGGCGGCGAAGACGTCATTACATTGAAGCGGCAGAAGACGGGCGACGATTCGCAGCCGCAGTTTCTGTCAGCGACCGTGTTGCCGGGACGCGGTATGAACCTGTTTCAGGTGACTGCGTATGTGCCGGGCAAGGGCGAGGTCAACGTTCTGGCGTCGCCGTCGCTGGAAGAAGCCGCGAAGGTGCTTACCGGGACGGGTGACGACGAAACGGGGAACAAGAGCTTTTCGTTTGGCGGCGCTTTTCTTGTGCCGTTCGCGAACCGCATCGTGGGCAAGGTTTCCGCTGATGGCAAGACCATCACGACAGAGTGGCACGGCATCCCGATGACTCTGGTTGCGAACTGGAAGGGCAAGAAGCCGGGTGCGACTCCGCATGCTATTCACGGTCTGATTCTCAAGTCGAAGGCGACCGACGTAGCGGCTTCTCCTTTGGGAGACGGTGAGCAGGTGACGGGACGTATCGATGCCGGCGACTTCGACGGCCACTGGTTCTCAAAGAACGACATCACGATCACCGAGCAACTGAGCGGCAAAGCTGTCGAGGCAAGCATCACGGTGAAGAACGTGGGCGACAAGCCGGAGCCGGTCGGCATCGGCTGGCATCCCTATTTCGCTCTGCCGAGCGGCGATCGCACACAAGCGCGGCTGCACGTACCGGGGAATCTGCGCACGGACGTGAACAACTACGACGACGTCTTTGCGACGGGCAGGCTGTTGCCGGTCAAGGGCACGCCGTATGACTTCACCGCGGACGGCGGCCGGCCGCTCGAGAAGCAGTTTCTCGACGACAACTGGACACACCTGAAGCGGGATGCGGACGGCAGCGCGGTTTCAGAGATCATCGACCCTGCGTCGAAGTACGGTGTGCGCATCGTTGCTGTTTCTCCGGAGATCAGCGCGGTGCAGGTTTACGCGCCGCTGGACAAGTCTTTCATCGCGCTCGAGCCGCAATTCAACCTGAATGATCCGTTCGGCAAAGAGTGGAAGGGCGTCGATACGAAGATGGTCACGCTCAAACCGGGTGAGTCCACTACGTGGAAAGTACGGCTGGAGATCTTTATTCCGGCGGCGAAATAGGAGACTGGCTTCATGAAAGTTCTGGTGGTCGGGGGAGCCGGATACATCGGTTCGCACAGCGCGTATCTGCTGCGTGAGCAGGGGCATGAAGTTCGCATCTTCGACAATCTATCGGGCGGGTACCGGAATCTAGTGCCCGACTTTCAGCTTATTCATGGCGACATTCTCGACCGCGCGCAGATCGATGGTGCTCTGAAGGGGATGGACGCGGTCATGCACTTCGCGGCGAAGATCAATGTTGGCGAGTCTGTTCACCATCCGCGAGATTATTTTGAAAATAATGTCACTGGCACGCTGAACCTGCTTAATGCGGCGGTGGATGCGGGCATCAAGCGGTTTATTTTTTCTTCGACGTGCGCGGTGTATGGCGTTCCGCAGTTCATTCCGTTGACGGAAGACCATCCTTTCAGCCCGATTAATCCTTACGGCGCAACGAAGCTCTGCGTCGAACTGGCGCTGCAGGCGTACAGTCGCGCGTATGGACTGAATTATGTTGCGTTGCGGTACTTCAACGCGGCGGGGGCAGACGAAAAGGGCCGCACGGGCGAAATGCATCAGCCCGAGACGCACCTTATTCCCAACGTGCTGAGGGCCGCGCTGGGAGCGGCGCCGGCGGTGCAGATTTTCGGCGACGACTATCCCACGCCCGATGGCACTTGCATTCGCGACTACATCCATGTCAGCGACCTTGCGGACGCGCACGCTCGCGCGCTGGACTACCTGGCTGAGGGCAAGCCGTCGGCGGCTCTCAATCTCGGGACTGGGACGGGCACTTCAGTGAAAGAAGTTGTCGAGATGGTCGAGAAGGTGATCGGCAAGAAGGTGCCACACAAAGTGGTGCCACGCCGGGAAGGCGATCCGCCTGTGCTGCTCGCGAATGCGGAAAAGGCGCGCGAGACGCTGGACTGGGTGCCGAGTCGAAATCTCGAGACGATGGTGGCAACAGCGTGGGAATGGATGCAGAAGCATCCTGCGTAACCGCGGAGTTCCAAGAGGTGCAGCGTGACGCGGACTAGATCGTTTTTCATTTTGTTCATCCTGCTGGTGTGCACGCTGGGCGGCGAGGCCTATGCGCAGGACCACCGCTGGTCGGAGCAGAAGGCGAACGACTGGTACAAGCAGCAGCCGTGGCTGGTGGGCGCGAACTATATCCCCAAGACCGCGATCAACCAGCTAGAGATGTGGCAGGCTGACACGTTTGATCCGAAAGAGATTGACCTTGAACTCGGCTGGGCCGAAGGCATCGGGATGAACACGATGCGCGTCTTTCTGCACGACTTGCTCTGGCAACAGGACCAGGCCGGGTTTGAAAAGCGCGTTGATACTTTTCTCACTATCGCGGCGAAACATCACATTAAGCCGCTTTTTGTGCTGTTCGATTCGTGCTGGGACCCGTATCCGGAGCTCGGGCCGCAGCATCCGCCGATTCCAGGTGTACATAATTCCGGCTGGGTGCAGAGCCCCGGGGCGAATGGGCTGACCGACCAGTCGCAATATGAGCGTCTGCATGCGTACACGACGGGAATTGTGAAGGCGTTCGCAAACGATGAGCGCATTCTGGGTTGGGACGTGTGGAACGAGCCGAACAACACTAATGTTCCTGCGTACAGCAAGCAGGAGCCGAAGAACAAGGTCGAGCTGGTGAACGCGCTGTTGCCGCAGGTATTCGCATGGGCCCGCGAAGCGCACCCGGTGCAACCGTTAACGAGCGGCGTGTGGGATGGCGACTGGTCGTCCCTTGAGAAGATGTCCGCGACGGGACGGATTCAGATACAGGAGTCCGACGTTATTACGTTTCACAATTACGGATGGCCCGAAGACTTTGAGGCGCACGTGAAGCTGCTGCAGCAATATCATCGTCCGCTGATCTGCACGGAGTACATGGCGCGCGGCGCCGGGAGTACGTTTGACACTGTGCTGCCGATCGCGAAGAAATACAACGTCGCGGCCATCAACTGGGGCCTGGTTGTCGGCAAGACCCAGACGAATATGCCGTGGGATTCATGGGTGCGGCCGTACACGCTCGAGCAGCCGACAGTCTGGTTTCATGAAGTGTTCTATGGCGATGGAAAGCCTTATCGTGAACGCGAAGTTGAATTGATTCGCGAACTTTCAGGTCGCGGAAGCAAGTAAACAGCAGAGGCGATGGCGTTGTGTCCTCGCCGCCGAGTAAACTCTCGCGTATGTCCTGCAGCATCAAGATTCCTCAAATTGTCATTCTGATTTCGCTCGCCTTTGTCCCGGTCGCCGTGCGTGGGCAATCGACCCCTGACCAGCAGGCGCAGAAGCCCAACGAGGGCGCGCAGCCTGCTGCAGAGAGCGGCGTGAACACAGGCGGCGCACACGCGCCGGTGCTCGATGCGGAACATCGTCCGATCACCGCGGGTGGTTTCGTGAAGAGCGGACCGGTCGTTTTTCAGGACATCGCAGAAAAAGCAGGCCTGACGAAGTGGCATCACCAGATGGGTTCGCCTGAGAAGCAGTTCATTATCGAGACAGTCGGTTCGGGAGTCGGTCTGCTCGATTACGACAACGATGGCTGGCTCGACATCTATCTGGTGAATGGATCAACGTACGATGCGGAGACCGGCAAGGCCACTCCGCCGCATGCTGCGCTCTTTCACAACAATCACGACGGCACCTTCACCAATGTGGCGGCGCAGGCAGGCGTGCAGAATGACCGGTGGGGATTCGGTGTCGCTATCGCGGACTATGACAACGATGGCTGGCCGGATATCTACGTCAGCAACTTCGGCAAGAACCGTCTGTACCACAACAATCATGACGGCACGTTTACGGATGTGGCGGAGAAGGCCGGTGTGACGCTGGGTAACTGGTCCACCGGCGCGACGTGGGGCGACTACGACGGCGACGGCAAGCTCGATCTCTTTGTGCCGGGTTACGTCCACTACGACATCAGCAATCAGCCCGCGCCAGGTTCGAAGAATGTTGCGTTCAGCTTCTGCACGTTTCGTGGGGTAAAGGTGATGTGCGGGCCGCGCGGTCTGCGCGGCGAACCGGACCATCTGTTCCACAACAACGGCGACGGTACGTTCACCGATGTCAGCAAGAAGGCCGGGGTTTCAGACGAGAAGTCCACGTACTACGGGCTCGCGTCAGTTTTTGTCGACGTGAACAATGACGGCAAGGTCGACCTGCTGGTCGCGGATGATTCGACGCCAAACTATCTGTACATCAATAAGGGTGATGGCACATTTGAAGATGCCAGCTTCGCGTCGGGCTACGCGCTGAACGAAAGTGGACGCGAGACGGCATCGATGGGCATCGCCGTCGGCGACTATGCGCACAACGGGCTGCTCGATCTTTACAACACCACTTTCTCTGACGACTACAAGCCGCTCTATCGCAACGATGGCGACGGAAACTTTACCGACATCAGTTATCAGATGGGCATTGCCGAGCCGACCATTCCGTTCCTTGGATGGGGCACTGCGTTTTTCGATTACGACAACGATGGCTGGCTCGATCTCTTTGTCGTGAACGGACATGTGTACCCGCAGGTGGAGCAGCTTAACTGGGGAACGACGTGGCAGCAGCGTCCGATGTTATTTCACAACGTCGAAGGGAAGCTGGAACTGGTGCCGCCGGTCGAGGGCACTGGTCTTGCAAAGCTTGCCGTGTCTCGAGGCCTGGCGTTTGGGGACCTGTTTAATGATGGCAAGATAGATGCGGTTGTAAACAATCTGGACGGGACGCCTTCGCTGTTCCGCAATGTCTTTGCGGCGAAGAACCACTGGATCGGGTTGAAGTTAGTCGGCGGGCCGAAGAGCCCTCGCGATGCGGTGGGAACGACTGTCTACGTTACAGCCAATGGATTCAAGCAGCGCAGCGATGTGATCAGCGGCGGCAGCTTTGCTTCCTCGTCCGATCAGCGGCTGCATTTTGGCCTGGGCGCAGCGACCAAGATCGACAAGATCGAGGTCCGCTGGCCGAGTGGAGCGGTGGAGCAGGTCGCGCTTCCCGGAATCGACGCCATTTACACGGTTGCGGAAGGCAAGGGCGTGCAGCCGGAAAAGCGCGCTGGGAAATAATTGCGTCTGACAACGCATCCATCGAATGGATGACATGAAACTCAACCCCTGCAGCCAAGACAGCAGAGTACGCAGCAAGATAGAGTTCGCAGTGCGGATTGCGCGGCTGGATTGCGGCGTTGAAACACTTTTTGTATACGGCATGACTTTCGGAGAGAGGCTGTAATTTGTTTCGCCAAGTAGATTTCCGGGTGTTTTTCGCGGGCCTTGCGGTAGTTGGAGCTATCACGGCTACCGGCTGGTTGAGGCCGAACACGACGGCGCATGCCAACGAAGATGCAGCGACGGCGCGACATGCGTACAGCGAATCTATCGCGGCGAAATACGACTATCATTTTGGCGCTCGCGAGCCATTTCTGCCGTCGAATGCGACGACGGACACCGGGGAGTTTCTCGATCCAAAGACGTTTCTCAGCGCTTCGTACTGCGGCCACTGTCATCAGGAATCGCACCAGCAATGGCGCCAGTCGGCCCACGCCAATTCGTTCCGCGCGCCGTGGTATGTGAAGAACGTCAATCTGCTGATGCAGCAAAAGGGTGTGGAGTACGCGCGCCATTGCGAAGGCTGCCACAACCCGATCGCGCTGACAGCGGGCACTATGACGAAGGGCACTTCGCAGAAGCGTCCGTGGGACGATGACGGTATTTCGTGCTCCGTCTGCCACTCGATTCAGAAGGTGGACACGCGCGGCACGGGCAGCTATGTGATGGGCCAGCCTGCGGTGCTGGTCGATGAGGCGGGCAAGCCGATCGTCGGCAAGGTCAGCGATGCGGAGATTCTCGCGCACCTCGACCGCCACAGCAAGGCTGTGATGCAGGACTTCTATCGCAGCCCGCAGTTTTGCAGTGTGTGCCATAAGGCGGCACTGCCGAAAACGCTGAATGATTACAAGTGGCAGCGTGCGCTGTTTGTGTATGACGAGTGGCAGATGTCTTCGTTCGCGAAGCAATCGCCGCTGCCGTTCTATGTGAAGGATTCTGTCTCAACCTGCCAGACGTGTCACATGCAGCGCGAACCGCTGACCGGGCCTGATTCCGGTGCGAAGAACGGCACACTTGTATCGCACCGCTGGCTGGGCGGCAACACGCTGCTGCCGGTGTTTTACAAGTACGACGAGCAGATGGCGAAGACGGTCGCGTTCCTGCGCACGGGAGTTTTCAACGTCGACATTTTTGCGATTGAGAAGGAAGGCACGCCGGGTACTATCGCTCCTCTGGGATCAACTCCGTTTTCGATTGCGCCCGGCGATGTTGTCACCGTGTCCGTGGTGATTCAGAACAAGGGCATCGCGCACAGCCATGTGCCTGAACAGCGCGATATGTACGAGTCCTGGGTCGAGTTCAAGGTCAAGGATGCGGCGGGCAATATGGTGAGCCACAGCGGATTCATCAAGCCTGATGGCAATCTTGACGAGCGCGCGCATAGTTTCACCAATCGCCTGATCAATGCGCAAGGCACGCTGAACGATCTGCACCAGGTGTGGGCGAACCGCGTCGTCGCGTACAACAACACGATTCAATCAGGCCGGTCGCAGATCGTGCGGTACCAGTTCCGCGTGCCGAAGAGCGCGAGTGCCGGCCCGCTGAGCATCACGGCGCAGGTGAACTATCGCCGCTTCGATCAGCACTTCATCGACTGGGCGATGAACAAGCATGTCGACATGCCCGTCATCGAAATGGCTTCACGCACGCGCACGTTCAATATTGGAGAGAATGCCGCGACGCCTGCTGACCCGACGGACAACAAGGAGTGGATGCGCTGGAATAATTACGGCATCGCGCTGCTCGACGCGCAGCAGTATGGCGAATCGGTGCACGCGTTCGAGCAGGTTGCGAAGCTGCGGCCTGACTATGCTGATGCGTTCACCAACATCGCTTTGGCAAATTTCCAGTGGGAGAAGTACAGTCTTTCGCGCACGAATCTGGAGAAAGCGCTTCAGGTGAGCCCCAACAATGCGCGGGCGCTCTATTATCTCGCGCTGGTCGAGCGCAACCAGGGCAATCTGGATGCGGCTGTCGCCGATCTGCAGCAGGTTGCGGCGCTGTTTCCTGCTTCGCGCGACGCGCATCGCGAGCTCGGATTCTCTTACTATCAGCAGCGGAAATATGAGCTGGCGCGCGCTGAGTACGAGCGCGTGCAGGGCATCGATCCGGACGATCTTGCCGCGCACTACAACCTGTCGATTATTTACCGCAGGCTGGGAATGAAGGAGCAGGCGGCGGTGCAATCGGCGCTGTTTGCAGACCGCAAAGACGATCCGACGGCCAATACTTACGCGCTGGAGTACCTGCGCAAGCATACTGAAATAGCGGCTGAAAGCGTCGCCTGGCATACGCACTCTGATCTTGATGCCGGCGAAAATGCAGGCGCAGCGGAGAAACACTGAACTTCCCCACTCGATCATTGCTGATTGTGACCACGCTATGCCTGATTGTTGCGGCTGGCTCGCCTGCTCGCGCGGAAAACTCGCAGGACCGCGGAGCGAAACTGTTTCAGGAAAAGGGATGCTCGTTTTGCCACAGCATCAACGGAGTCGGCGGCAGCAAAGGGCCGAACCTGAGCGCGGTCGGCAAGCGGCTGAAGAAGCCGGCTATTGAAAAGCAGATTCGTGAAGGCGGGTTGAATATGCCGCCGTTCAGCGATGCGGTGACTCCGGAAGAGACACGCGATCTGGTGGAGTATTTGCACAAGTGCAAGCATGGGATCGCGGCGGTTCCGCAGAGTTCGGCGGGGCACTGAAGTACCCCCTCCCCCCGGTGGGGTACTTGAAGTCCTAAAGTATTCAAACCATTAAGGATAAGTCTGGACTTAGGTCGGTTGCGGGTATACCCGCAGGTATGCGGCGCGCGTGTAGTGGGGCGTTCAGCAGGGGGCGTTTGTCAAGCGCTAGCCTAGTCCGTGTGGAAGATCGCACTCGTGGGCGGTGGGGTATATACTCTGCAGCCCACCAGCGTCCTGGCGCGAACTGCTCCGCTGTTTGCAGAATGATTCGGGGGACCTTGTCTTCCAGGGCGACCTTTCGCCGGGAAACCCGAGCGGCACGTTTCAAGATCTGGGAGTGTATTTCCACTCGAAAGGCACCACTATCGCGATTGCGCGACCCGGTGATCCGATGCCGGGCGG
>DATMOZ010000177.1:0-10315 GCA_035567995.1 Acidobacteriaceae bacterium | reverse complement strand
CCGCGCCCGACATTCAGACCTGGCTTCAGCTTAGTGCCGCGCTGACGCACGATAATCGATCCGCCAGGAATCACCTGGCCTCCGAACGCCTTCACGCCGAGTCGCTGGGCATTTGAATCGCGACCATTTTTGGAACTGCCTAATCCTTTTTTATGTGCCATTTCTCGAATCCTCTCGCAGTCTGCTGAATTACTTGGCAGCAGTGAAGCTGCGGCCGTCGACCATGATCTCGTTGATGCGCACCTGCAGATAGCTCTGTCGGTGCCCCTGCAACTTCTTATATTGCTTCTTGCGCTTGAAGTGGAACACGAGGATCTTCTCGCCGCGACCTTCTTCGACGACGGACGCGATCACCTTCGCCGATCCGACCTTTTCAAATGCGCTCTTTTCGCCCGAAACGGCGACTACATCGCTGAACTCGATCTTGCCATCAGTTGCTTCAGTGCGCTCAATCTTCACCAGATCACCCGGTGCGACGCGATATTGTTTGCCGCCGGTACGAATCACTGCGTACATACTTGCCTCCCAAGGCACCGCAAACGGCGGCCTCGTCCAACTCAATAAATTTCGTCTGCAGATGCTTGTCCAGTTTTCGGTCTGCTGCGAGTCCGCTAAATGCGCGGGCGAGCATCACTTCCCTACTGGGCGCTCTCGTCAGAGGGCGCGTATGACAGAATCCACTAACTCATTAAAGATATCGTGTTTTCGCGGTCTGGGTCAACGATTGCGCAACAAATCGCTGACATTGCTGAGGTAGGGGAATGCGCCTATTCGGTTCGGCCGGCCCGCTTCTGCGCGATCACTAATCCGCGCGGAGTCGACAGCAGTACAACGGAGATCAGTCCCTCGCGCTCCAGTTTCAACGCAGCGTCACGCACTGTCTTCAAATGCGAACTTGCGTCGTGGATGAGAATGATGCCGTTGGCACGAAGCATCGGGAGAAAGCGACGCACTTCTGCCTCACGCAAGTCGGGATCGCTGTCTGAAAACAGGAGATCGACTTCCCCGTCGACCTGCATTTCTAGGCTCGATTCATTGCGTGCTTCGATCCATTCTTTCAGTCCGGAAGCCTCGATCCGCTCTGCCGCTTTCGCATACACCACGGGGTCATACTCGCAAGTGATCACCTTGCCTGCGCCATTCGCCTTCAGTCCCTGGGCCAGCCAGAGCGTGCTGATGCCCATGAACGTGCCGGTTTCCACGATGATCTTTGGCTTCAGTGTTTCGACGAGCTGCTGCAAGAATGCGAGGACCTCAAACTCCGCCGTCATGGAGTCGTACATGCGCCAGCGGTCGGGTTCGGGGCATTCTGGAGTAGCGCGGTGATATTCCGGCTGCAGCACATCTCCCTGCATTGCGACATGCTGGAGGATGCGATGTTCGCCGCGTTGCCTGCGGAATTGGCGCGTGAAGACGAACAACAGGATAGCGCCAAGAAAAATGAACGCCCAGGGCCCACGCATCGACATCGAGTGCAGCACGTGGAATGGAATTTGAATGATACCGGCGGCGATCAATGACGCGGCGAAGACTAAGCCAGGAGCGCGAGGCTCCAGCGCATGGCGCGATCCTAGATTCCAGACGAAGAAACCGGCCGCGGCATAAGCGAAGGATTCAGCCAGCCACCAGCCCTCCGTTGTGCCGCCAGCGACTGTGACATGGCGAACGAGAACAAGAGCCCAGATTGCCGCAAACCACATTGCCGCGAGAGCAAACAGGACGGCGGGGGCCGCCAGGTCAAGCAGAAGAAGAGAGGAGAGCGCGCCGCGCCGCAGATGACGGCGACGTATATCCAGGCGAATGCACAGCCCGGCGGCGATGAGCCCGACGAGAAGAACCAGAAAGAACAGCCCAGAGATGGATACGGGAAACATCTGCCCTGCTAATGTAACCCGCGGACCGCAATTGCCTTCGACCGAATTCTCGCTTACACTAAAAGCTACGGCTTTGGTTCCGGGCGCGTCCCGTGCCCGCGGCGCAATTCAATTTCCGCCAGCCGAAAATTTTAGAATTCTGGAGCAAGTCATGGCACAGAAATGCGAAATCTGCGGCAAGGGTCCGCAATTCGGAAACAATATCTCGCACGCACACAATGTTACGAAGCGGCGCTGGAATCCCAATCTGCGTCCGGTGCATGCAGCCGCCCCGGGCGGTAACACCAAACGCATGCGCGTATGCACGGGCTGCATCAAGTCCGGCAAAGTAACCAAAGCTTAAGCGAGTCCGAGACTACGGGAAAGCCCGCCGAAATGGCGGGCTTTTTCTATTTTTCGGCAGCCTTTGGTTTTTCGGCATCGCCTTCGAACGTCAACGCAGCAGAATTGATGCAGTATCGAAGTCCGGTCGGGTTCGGACCATCCGGGAAAATATGCCCCAGATGCGCACCGCATTTCGCGCAGGTTGCTTCGACGCGGCGCATGCCGTGGCTTTGATCTTCGTACTCAACGACCGCGTCTTGCGAGACGGGAAGCCAGAAGCTTGGCCATCCGCTGCCCGACTCGAACTTCGTCTCCGACTTGAAGAGTGGAGCATCGCAGGCAACGCATCTGTAAATTCCGTCTGCATGATTACGATAGAGCGCGCCGGTAAAAGGCGGCTCAGTGCCCTTTTGCCGCGTCACATAGTACTGTTCAGGAGTCAGCTGCGAACGCCACTCCTCTTCCGTTTTCTCAATCTTCTGAATTGGTTCCGCAGATTTGCTCTCGGCCATCACAGGTCCTCCCCGGGGATTCGTTTCTTTCTTAGATGCGCACCAAACGAAATAGTCAGAAAGCGGCCTCGAAGCGCTCGAATTCCCTCTCCAACTTTATCTCCATCGCCGCTCTTTCGCTGCCTTTCAAAAACGCGTCGCATGTGGACGATGAGTAGACACGACATGCGGCGACCGGCGTATCGAGCGTTTCACGCCTGGCGCCGCTCTGCTGCCACAAACTAGCGCCGGGCAGAAAGCTGTGATCCAGGCTCGCTCTCGCCATCGTCTTCAGGTCGCGGTAGTTGAGTGCATATGTCATGGTTCCGCGGACATATTCGTGAGTCAGGTCGATACGCGAAACTCCTTCGTCGTCGGTTGAGAAGGCAACTGGCACGCCGTACTTGCGATAGAGCGGCAGAGGGTGATCGCGGCCGGCGACGCCGAGGATCACATCGTTGCTGGTCAGA
Organism: Acidobacteriaceae bacterium; assembly: GCA_035567995.1. Classification (GTDB taxonomy): domain Bacteria; phylum Acidobacteriota; class Terriglobia; order Terriglobales; family Acidobacteriaceae; genus JBBPYY01. Next base: position 7,156 of record DATMOZ010000177.1, on the reverse strand, counting down.
TTGATCTCGACCAGCACATGATGATCGACGAGTTCTCGCAGCAGTTCGTCAGGACGATCTTCATACATCACATCAACGCCGTGGCCAATGCGTTCTGCGTGGCCCAACTCGACCGCCTGGCGAATGTGAAACCGCAGACCCTCCGGAGGCACAAGTCCTGGCGCGAGTTCACCCGCGTGCAGGCTGATGCGCGTCTTCGGATATTGCCGGTGCAGTGCATCGAGCATATGCATCTGCAGGGTGTAGTCGCTCATCGCGACGTATGCGTCTTCAGGCTGAACAAAGTTCAGCCCCACGAATCGCGGCTCGGCGGCAATGGTTTCAAACGCCAGCAGAGTCTGCGCGAACACTCTCTCGCGCGGTTGTGCGCGCAATACCTGATAGAGGAATCGAATCTTGACTGCACACGCGGCTGCGGGCTGCGATGTGCCGCAATGTTCCAGTTCATTGCGCTTTGCTTCTGCGGCATCGAGTGCTGCCCGGGCTGACGGAATGTCGTCTCGCAGTCCATCTGCAAGCAGCTCCTCGCGCATTCGAGTGGGATCATCTATCCAGCCGACCTTCGCTGCCGCCTCAATGGCGTGCGAGAACGGCGGCGTCACCATGATCTCGAGATACTGCTCGTTCTGCGATGCAGCGCGTGTGGCCACTTCGTCAAGCCATTCGCCCATGTGTGACGGAGAAGTGCCGCCGAATTTGCTGAACGTGGCGAAGAAGTGATCGTGCGCTGAGTCGCCGCTGCGGGGCACGAAGCTGCGCATCGAGAACGCGTTCACCATCGCATCGTAGAGGGTTTGATCTTTGAAGGCAGTGGCGACGTGAACGGTTCCCTCACCACAAACCGGCTGAGAGGGAACGCTGGGCGAAGTGCCGACCGATTTCGTGAACGTGAATGTCGACAGATTCACGCATAGTGAATCTTCAGCCGCGTCCCGGATAAAGGTCTCCGCGTAGACGGCGCCGCTGAGGTGCATGTGGAGATCCGCGCCTTTCGGCATGCGCCGCAGAAAAGCGTCGAGGGTGAGCGGTCCTTCGGCTCGCGCCCGTTCCATCGCAGCGGCGGCGCGGGCCTCGCCGGAGTTGCCGACCTTCGCTGGGCCTTTCTGGACTGAGGGTGTCTGCGCGAAACAATAGAGCGGGCCAACAGCGCCGCAAATCAGAAATCCACACAACAGAACAAACGCGATCCGCGCAGGCTTGAACATGCACTCTCCGTGGCTGGAATGTAGCATGTGCCGGCCGAAAGTTGTGCCCGGCGCGATGACGAACTTGAGAGTGATTGCTATACTGCTTTTGGTCGTCTTGCGCTGTGATGTCCTCCAGCGCGGTTCATGCGTGCAATGACGTTCCGCTTTCCTCCAAGGCAGAGGCTACTCGCTCTAGCCATCACGGAAAGGCCAGATAGCTCAGTGGTAGAGCGCGGCCCTGAAAAGGCCGGCGTCGGCGGTTCGATCCCGTCTCTGGCCACCACTTTAAAATCAATCACTTAACAGGGAATAATCTAGAATTGTCAGTTCTTCGGCATCCACGCCTCCAACGACGGCAAGGTCATGATCTTCGCAGGCATTCCCTTGAAGAAAGATGGCAAAGTCGTCGGGGGCATCGGCGTCAGCGGAGGCTCCGGCGAACAGCATCACGCCTTAGCCGAAGCCGGCACAGCAGCCTTCTAAGCTCTCTCAACCAAATCTGGAAGAGCAAAAAGAGAATCAAAAAAGGGTAGCGCATAGCGCTACCCTTTCCGCTGCAACATCAAAGGCACTAGAAAGAGTTTCTCACCAGCAACGAACGATTAACCTGCAGTGGCAATGAGGTTAAAAAAATGGCTGAAAACACTGGAGTAGTTTTTCTCGGACAGAACAAAGTCGAAGTCCAGTCCATCGACTTCCCCAAAATGCAAAATCCCGCCGGCAAAAAGATCAACCACGGCGTCATCCTGAAAGTCGTCTCAACAAACATCTGCGGCTCCGACCAGCACATGGTCCGCGGCCGTACCACCGCACCCACCGGCATGGTTCTCGGACACGAGATCACTGGCGAAATCATCGAAGCCGGCTCCGACGTCGAATACCTCAAAGTCGGCGACCTCGTCACCGTCCCCTTCAACGTTGCCTGCGGCCGCTGCCGCACCTGTCGCGAACAGCAAACCGGCGTCTGCCTCAACGTCAATCCCGGCCGCGCCGGTGGAGCCTACGGCTACGTCGACATGGGCGGTTGGGTTGGCGGCCAGGCCAAGTTCGTCATGGTCCCCTACGCCGACTTCAACCTGATCAAATTCCCCGACAAAGCCCAGGCCATGGCGAAGATCAAAGACCTCACCATGCTCTCCGACATTCTCCCCACCGGCTTCCACGGTGCCGTCACCGCAGGCGTTGAGGTCGGCTCCATCGTCTACATCGCCGGCGCCGGGCCCGTAGGCCTCGCAGCCGCAGCCGCCGCACAGATCCTCGGCGCGGCACTCGTCATGATTGGAGACATGAACGCCGACCGCCTTAAGCACGCGGCCAGTGTAGGCTTCACTCCAATCGACCTCACAAAAAGCGACAAACTCGGCGATCTCATCGAAGCCGTAGTCGGCAAACCCGAAGTAGACGCAGCGGTCGATGCCGTCGGCTTCGAAGCCAAAGCCCAGGGCAAGAATGGCGCGGAAGCCCCGGCAACTGTCCTCAACTCGCTCATGTCCGTCGTCCGCGCCGCAGGCGGCATCGGCATCCCCGGCCTCTACGTCACCGAGGATCCCGGCGCACACGAGGAAGGCGCCAAGCAAGGAAATCTCAAGATGCGCTTCGGCCTCGGCTGGGCAAAATCACACCGCTTCTACACCGGCCAAACGCCCGTCCTGAAGTACAACCGCCAGCTCATGCAGGCCATTCTGCACGACAGGCTTCCTATCGCAAAGATCGTCAACGCAACCGTGATCTCGCTCAACGACGCACCCGAGGGCTACCGGGCCTTCGACTCCGGTGTAGCAAAGAAGTTCGTCCTTGATCCACACGGCCTGCTTAGCAAAGCCGCATGATCGAAAGCTGAAAAGTGAAAGGCCCGCTCTCCCCAGGCGGGCCTTTTTCTTTCATCGCGTTTTTTGTTTCGTAAACGTAGGATTACCCGGCGTTGTCTCTTCATTCGAGTGGATTCGATTCTGAGCCTGCTTGGAGCTCTGCATCGCGGCATGATCCATCCGCTCTTGGCCGCTCTTGTTTCCTTCATTCGCCGTCGTCTCGTCTTCAATCGCTTCGTGCGAAGCACGCTCCGCACTCTTGGTCGAATTCAATCCTTGCGCCATGTTGTTTCACCTCTCTGCAATTAAAGGATGGCGGCTCGGTGCACACTTCTTTTTCTGAATCGACCTGCACAAATTGCAGGTTGAGATCACAAGAAATCACGTTCTCCAAATCACTTTCAGAGGTGAGATTGAAGGAATATTTCCAAAATACGTACATACAGTGGACTCCGGTAGAAGCCCACGAAGCGTTATCGGTTACGTCATTCGACGCTTGGATACTGTTCGTTTCATCTGCCACGTGTGCGCTAAAAGTCGAAGTCCCCATCGATGCGCAACAGATGAGGCACCGAATTGTAGAGCACTCCGTAGTTGGGAGACGCATAGTACTGCTGGACATCGCGCGGGTTGAAATGGTTGAGCACGTTATACACCGTTACTCCGGCACGAAATTGAATGCGATGGCCGTGGAACTTGAAGTCCACGGGATATTGAAGCTTTGTGTCGAGCGCCAGAAACGTAGGAAAACGCCCGGCTTGATTTTCGCGACCAAGGTAGTTCCAGTTTTGATCGAGCCGCGAAAACGGGAAGCCAGTGTGCACGTCGAGTATGGGAACAAAGTCAAGCTTGTGCGGCAACCCGATCACGCCCCAGAACAGGCCACGATTTGGTGCGTCCGATGAAAGCGGACCGTACTGGTTCGGACGGATGAGCGGGTAAGGAAGGTTTCCAAAAAACTGGTTGTAATCGTTCAAGTCTCCATACGCCCGGGAACGCACATAACTGGCATTAATCGACATGCGTTCTTCGGGCTCCCAGCGCACCATGGCCAGGAACTCGCGATAGCTCTGCCTGCCTTTGTTGAGCAACTTAAGCTGTGCATTGCCATCAGGTGGCGAGACGAGGTTCACATAGAAATCGCGATACACCTGGCGCCCCTCCCAGCCGAGGCGCACGAAAACTCCACGCAAGAACTCTCGGTCGGCTTGCAGCGTCCATCCCACACTGTACGGTACTCGCAGACCGGGAGCTGCGATTGCGTGGAGGTAGGTTGTTGGTCCACCGATGGCTGTCATGCCGTCGCCGGCATAATGGGTGATCGTCTGTGCGGGGTATCGTGTAAAGACCGCAACATTGAACGGAATCTTGTCATAGAACAGGCCAGCGCCCCCACGGATAGCGGTTCGGCCATCGTGGGTTGGCGCAAAGACAAAGCCGATGCGCGGACCGACATTGATAGACTCAGTGGAAAGGCTGTCGTGGTCCAGCCGTATGCCGAGGTCGAGCATCAAGTGTGAAAGAACCTGCCAGCTGTCCTGCACAAAAAGAGAAGCATCGTTCTTGGTGCCCTGCGACGCCAGCGCCCCGCCGTAGCTGATCGTGCTGCTGATTGTGCCATCCTGCCGTAGCACTGTTACCGGAAGGTTTGATATGTGTCCGTCGTATGACGAGTAGGCATACGAGTAGCCCAGTGTCACCAGATGCCTGCCTCTTGCCTCGACCGGCCGCCAGTGCAATGTCTGCGACCACTGGTAGAGAACGGTATCGCGGTGCTGGTCGGTAAAATAACTGCCGGAGTTGGACGAGGGAAAGAGCGTCATCTCGCCCATCTGCACATCGACAGGAAAGACGCCTGCATCAAGTTGCTTCGCAGAGAACAACGAATGCAGATACCCGCCATCAGGCAGGATCCAGCGATGCGTGGCCGAGGTGAAGAAGCCCCGTTGGCGATAATCGGCCGTGACCGGTTGAGGATTAAACGTGTTGATGTTCGCGTAGTCGGTGTTCTGCGGATCGAGGGCCAATGCCACAGAAAATCGCTGGTTGGCCGACGCGTTCCAATCGATTTGCGTATAGGAGTTGATCTTCTCGATGGTGCGAACATTGTTGGGATCAGGGATGGAGTACACCCTGACCGAGTCATAACCATAGCCGATTGACTGAAATAGGTAGAGGTCACTTTTTTCCAGCGGACCACTCATGGTGAAGTGCGGCGACGCACTTTCGACCCCATGAATGTTGCCGCCGATCCAGCGGAAGCGTGGCACCGGGTCTTCGAATAGGAATTTCCATTCATCAGTCCCACTGCGCGTGTTGACGTCAACCAGACCGCTGGAGAAGCGTCCGTACTCTGCCGAAAACGGATTCGACAGCACTCGCACTGACTGCACTGCGACGGCTGGCAAGCTAAGCGCCGCCTGTCCTGTGAAGGGGTCGGTGACACTGGCGGAATTGACCAACGTGTTCGCCTGGTTCGTGCGTCCGCCCTTGATGCGAATTAGCCCGTCGGGTCCCCGCACCACGCCCGGCAATAGGGGCAGCGCATCCTGGAAGTCCTGGTTGAGTTCCACCACTGACTTCAGGGTCTTTGCCGTCAGCGTTGGCGCACCGCCTGAGCTGGAGGTCAAGTCAATTCCCGGCGTATCTGCGGTGACATTGATAGTTTGCGTTTGAGCCTTCAAAGTTAGCTGGAAGTCTAGCTTCGCGGTCTCATCGGACTTGATCGTAAGGCGTTTGGTGACTGGATCAAACCCTGCCAGTGTGACAGTGATTTCATAGTCGTCATAGAGCACACCGGTAAACTGGTACTTCCCAAGATCGTTGGAGATCGTAGAGACTTCGGCCTTTGTGCTCAGGTTCCTCAGGGCTACGCGGGTGTTGGGCAAAACCGTCTGGACATGCTTGGAGTCGACGGTGAAGACGACACCGCTGATGTTGGTGCTTTTCGATGCGGCCGCAGGCACAAACGCTGTTGCGATCATCGCCGCGACCAGAACTCTCCATAGGCAGGCTAAGGCGCCGTGGTGATACGGTCGGCTTCGCCGCATTTCATAAGACTGTGCAGCACGCCTTGGATACTTCGAGACCCACATAACTTCGCCGGGGGGGAGCCCGTTTGATAGCTATTAGTTGATTATCTATAAGTCGTGGCTTCGCATTGTCAAACAACGATAGGCGACGAGCGCCTTCGAGTATTTCGCTTTTGTCAATCGATTACAACGCAATTCCCTTCAAGATGCGAGTCAGGTCGGCCGTCGGCGGACCCGTTCTCTCCCACGATCAGCACGGGGGGTGTCGAGAACGCCACCATCGATAAAATGCAATAGAGCTTCTCCATCTCAGGCGACCAACCCGCCAAGTCCCTATCATCAGTTTACGCTCGCAATCTTTCACGCAGCAACCGACTTTCACGGTCGAAGTGCAGCGCGACGTCTGCGCGCTCGACCACCGTCGTCAGTTCCTCTAGCGCGAAGGGTTTGGTGAGACAGTCCCGACAAATTCTCGCTCGAAGGCTTGCCGTATGCCGGTACCGTATAAGTAGCTTGAGGGCTATCAGCATATTCGGCACGCTCGTCATACGGGATTCCTGACCTATTTCTATGATTGTCTTCAGCAACAGGTCGGATCAACCATCGGGATAAGAAGGAAACGGTAAGGGGTTACATTGAATCCATTGCAAATAACAAAGAATTGGCCCGCGATTCAGCGGGCCATGTTGGGAATTGCGGGGCTCGCATTGAGCGCAACCATTGCGCCCGCCCAGACTGTTCCGGTGGTGACGGGCGACGCCCAGGTCGACAAATTACTAAGCGAGATGACGCTGCAGGAAAAGCTGACGCTCATTCACGGCACGCACGAGGATCCTGCCGTGTACCAGGGTGAGGCGGGCTACCTCGGCGGAGTTCCACGTCTCGGAATTCCAGGCCTGCGCTTTGCCGATGGACCCCCGGGAGTACTGACGCGCCACCCCTCCCAGGCCGAGACAGCCACAATGGGTGTTGCCGCTACCTTCAGCGTGAAGGACGCAAAGGAAAATGGCATCGTCATCGGCCGCGAAGACCGCGCGCTGGGCATCGACGTCTCGCTCCAGCCTTTCGTCAATATCGACCGCGACCTCGAATTTGGCCGCGGCTACAACACGTTTGGCGAGGACCCATT